>JABMOP010000049.1 GCA_013204125.1 Rhodospirillales bacterium
CCTAAGGGAATGAGTTGGGTCAGACGGTCGACGAAATCCGCGTCTTCGCCCCTGTAAACACCGCCGAAGGCGACCGCGTTTGCGCGCACGCCTTTGTCTGCCCAGTAAGTAGCGAGATAGCGCGTCAAACCAATTAACCCAGATTTAACGACCGAATAGGAAACCGGCTTTTTCGGCTGTTCCGTTTCGGGTTTTCCGGGTTGTTCGTACAAACGTTGATCGGGTGAAATTAACCCCAAATCTGATGATATGTTAAGAATAACGCCTTTCCCGGTTTCCGCCATGACGGTTCCAAAAACCTGGCTGCATATCAGGGCGCCGGTCAGGCCAACCGCGATATCCTTGTTCCACATATCGAGTGAAAAATTCTCCAGCCGCGACCAATGCCCGCCGGTCTCTCCAATCACCGAAGCATCCGGATTATTTGCCGCGTTATTAATGAGAACATCAATGGTTCCGAACCTGTCGATCAGCTGATCTCTTATATCAATCATGTCCTCTCGGCTGGTGATGTCGCCGACAATAGTGACGATCTCGCAATCAAATGCCGACTTTATTTCCTTTGCCGCCGCATCGAGAATTCCGCTATCAATATCGATGAGAACCGGTATTCCGCCAAGTTCGGCGACAACTGCGCCATGGCGGCGGCCGAGGAAACCACCACCGCCGGTAATAATCACGACGTTTCCGATTAGAGCGAACCTTTCTAAAAGAGCGCCACTGGAATTATCGGATTGTGTCATAAGCCTTCAGCCCCTATGGGAATATTTATCATTTTGCCTGATTGCGTTGATTTTTTTGCCGCATCAATAATCAGTTGCGAAGCGATTGCCGAATTTAAATATGCCCGGGTATCGCTCTGATCAAATTCGGATAAAAAATATTTGGTCTGATCCAAGAACATCTGTTCAAACGGAAACGGATTTGCCTCCTTGTGGTCTTCGATGTTACCGCTCTTATAATCATGGTGAAACAGCTTGTCGTCTTCGTCGCTCCATTCCAGATAGCCTTCCGTTCCTGCCACGCGGATGGAGCGCCGGTTTTTCTGCTGCATGAAGCAAAGCTGCAGTGTCGCCGGGAAATCTTCATAAACCAGGGTCATGACCGCCGTGTCTTCGACATCAATATCAGCGCCACCATGGCGTCCGCTATAACACTCTACGGCTTTCGGTAAGCCAAAAAACCAATAGCATAAATCCACCTCATGTATTTCCGTGAGCAGCACTCCACCGCCGAGGTCGGCTCTACAGGCGTAAAGTTCTCGGAAGTCTTCGTAAGGGTGCCATGCCGGCACGAACGAGCCCACCTCAATCAATATATTGACTATTTTTCCGATCCCTCCGGAGACAATTATTTCCCGCATTTTTTTCATGCGCGGATGAAATCGGCGCTGGTAGGAAATCATAAATTTCAGGTCATTGCGGATAATTGAATCTCGGAAATCCAAGATGCCTTCGGCATTGTGAGAAAGGGGTTTTTCGATAAAAACATTAGTCTTTCGACGTGCTGCTTCTGCCGCCACATCTAAATGCAGCGACGTGGGGTTCGATATAATGACCAAATCTGGTTCCGCATCTAACCCTTCTTCCAGGGAAGTGACCATGCGAACGCCATATTTGTCCTCGATTGTTGCTGATGGATCGACTTTGAATCCCGGGCTCAAGAGCGGAGTTTTGCGCGTTTGCCGAAAAGCCAATTTTTCGGTTGAAGCCGGTAACAGATCGCTAAAGTTTCTTAAATGACGCTGACCGGCACCACCGAGCCCGATAAACAAAAGTCTATTGAATTTCATCGGATTGAGCCTCGCCGATAAAAAAATTTGCAAACTGAATATTGAACTTGGCGGTGTTTACGGGATCGGAGCCGCGCACCGTTTCAAATACGTAAGGTCCATGGTAGTGGATTGAATTTAAGGCCTGAAACACCTTTCGAAAATTTACCCGCCCGGTCCCGAGAAAGACGTTTTCCCCTTCTATCGTTTTATCCTTCAGGTGAACGTGCGCAATTTGATTTCCAAAGCCCAGAATCTCCTCATATAAGTTGAGACCAGCGGCAGCGCGGTTACCGGTATCATAAACCATTTTTACATTGTCTCGCCCGATTTCTCCCAATAGGTCCATTGTGTGATGTTGTCCCAAATTGGTTTCTAAACAAATTATGAGACCTGTTGCCTCGGCATGGTCGGCAAGTTTTTTCAAGGGATCAACGAACTGGGCCATGTTGGCATGGTTCAGTTCTCCATTTTCAAAGAGCGGTAATATAAATCTTTCGGCGCCCAGTTCTCCGGCGCTCTTGATCAAGGCTTTAACCTGATCAAGGACGCCGTCTTCGGAGATCAAGGAATGATCAATGGTGTAGTCATCGCAGACAGAAGGTATCAACAGCCCGTGGTGTGATGCTAGATCACGGATATTTTTTTTACCCTCTTCACTCCACAAAGGGTTTTCGGGGTTATGGTTTCTCTCAGCGAATAGTTCGATAAAATCGAGTTCGAGGTCACCGGCCAAGGCAAATTCCTCTTCCCATCTGTCGCCGGGAAAACATTGTAATTCCCCTGCCGGCGTTTGAATCAGCCGGCCTTGGACAACTCCGAATTTTGCCGATAAATCCATTGATTGCTCGCTTGAAGGAGTTTCGCGCTGCATCAATTGAAACGATCAATCGTTTTGCGCAGGATAGATGCTTTCGTCTTGGCCAAATCCAAATCACGATAATTAGTTTTAAATTGCATGATTTTCGGTTGTAGGGCTTCTGCGATAGGGCACAGTCCCTCGCCAAGTTGCACACCATTGACGACTTGGTCCTTAAAGACTGGTTCTAAATACGGAATCATACAGGCCCCATAAAATCCGTCACCGCCGAGTTCCAGGTAGGTATTGTAAAACTCCTTCCACGACACGTTCTTTTGTTCGTTGCCGTCATAAATCATCGAATAGGTATAATAAGAGTGAACATAGTCCGCCGGCACCTCCTGTGCAGTTAGCCAATCGCAGTCGTCGGTGCATGCTTCAAATATCTTCGCCACAGCCTGGCGCCGCGACACAAGTTCAGAAATTTTCTCAAATTGCGCTAATCCGACAGCAGCGGAAACTTCCGACATGCGGTAGTTGAGCCCCAAAGTGTCAAAACGTTCGTAATCGGGGTCCTGGACCTCCGACATTGCAAGGGAAGTTCTACCGGCTCGGGCGGTCATGTGCTTGTATCCGATGCCGGCAAATTTCCGGGCCGCCGTAGCTAGGCCAGCGTCATTGGAAACGATCATCCCGCCTTCGCTCCCCGAGGTCATGTGCTTTTTGTTTTCAAAGCTAAACACACCGATGTCGCCGAGGGTACCAGCCATGTTCCCTTTGTAGGTGCCGAGCATGGTCTGTGCTGAATCTTCGATGACCAAAATACCGTGTTCCTTGGCCAAGCTCATGCTCGGGTCCATGTCCGCGGCCAACCCCTGTAACGAGACGACGATAATCGCCTTGGTTTGCGGTGTAATTTTCCTTCGTACGTCTTCCGGATCAACCGTCTGGGTCTTAGGATTGATATCGGCAAATATCGGAGTGCCTCCGGCATGAACGACGGCAAAGGCATCCATCACCACGGTCAATGCCGGACTGATCACCTCATCACCAGGCTCGACCCCTGCGGCGATTACCGCCGCATGAAGACCGGAGGTTCCGGAATTGCAGGCGACGGCATATTTAACACCCATTTTCTCGGCAAATGCTTCTTCCAGCCTTTGGTTCCAGGATTTGGAGCCTTTGCCGCCAGATTCTAGGAACTCCAAAACGTATTTTGCTTCGTTTCCACTAAATTTTGCCAATGATGTCATTGTGGGTTTGCTTCCCGATGTTGGTCGCTTTAGTCCGAAGTTGCCGGTAGGTATTCGTCCGATAACACAGATAATATTGAGGCGTTATGGCGCCTGCTGCCGTCGGACAGATAAAAATCCCGTAATATTCCCTCTTCCTTAAATCCCACTTTTTCGAGCGCCCGGATTGATGCCTGGTTATCCTGACGAGTGGTCGCGCAGATGCGGTGGAAATTCAAGTCTCGGAATAGATGATCCAAAAGTATTCTGAGCGCCGCATTGAAATATCCCTTTTGCCAATATGCCGGCGACAACCCATAACTGACTTCGCCAATTTTTTTGCGCCAATCGATGTCATGAACACCGATGGTGCCGATAATTTTTTTAATATCGACGAGCTGAATGAACCAATACTTTGCGTTGTCCTTGTTTGAACGCTCGATCAATTTTTCAAGATAAATCTTTGATTCCGTGATGGTCTCTGGCGGCCCGAACTCGAAGTATTTATAAAGTTGGATCATTTTCGAATATTCAAAAAAATCCTCCAGCCCGTCTTCAGACAAAGAAACGAGGTTGAGCTTTTCGCCAAATAAATCAGGGAATTCGCCCATTAATTATCATGCTCCATTATTGATGTCGGTGCGGTGGGAAACAGACTAACTTGAAATCGGAGACAAATCAGGTGAGAAGTTCACCAGTTACTGGAAGACCTAACGTTATATGGAGCGCTTTATACGTGGTCAACATCGCCCACCGGTAATAGCTAAGGTTCCGGTCCTTTGCCGGACCTTAATGCCACATCCATTACCTCTAGGCAGCACAGTACGGCACCACTTATTCGCCCCGGCATTTACAGTCGTGACCTATTTAACTAGGCGATTATACGCTGCCAAAAGAAACATCGAACAGACTTCAATCTTACCATGAAACTAAGGTGATCCTAGATATTTTACCCCGCTCCCCTGGTAACAAGAATACTTCCTTTGACGGCCCACGTTGCATTTAAGGCTCACAAATCGGCGCCTTCTGACTTTGCTGCATCGCCAACCGATACCCGCCTCCCCTCAGCACATCCAAATTCTCAACATATCGCGCCACGATCTCCGGGGACTTCCAGCCGCCTGCCTGCATGATTGCCAAGATATCAATTCCCGCCGCCGCCATATCCTGGGCCGCGCCGACGCGGGCGGAGTGACCGGAAAGGCGTTTCACGGTGTCTTCAGGCAAACCCGCGGCCTTGGCCAATCGTTTATAGACTGTGCCGACGGATCCCGGATAGAGCGAGGTTCCGACGGATCCAAATCGGCCGATGGAACGGAGGATGGGTCCGCCCTCGATATTTGCTTGGGTGATCCAGTCCAAACAGAAGTCAAGGGTTTTTGGTGAAACATAGGCGAGGTTGCCCTTCCCTTCCTGATCGGTTTTCGATCGGCGGACGAGGATGACGGCTCCGCCTTGCGGCACAGGATCGAGGTCGTCGATTTGTAACGCGACGAGTTCCGATCGGCGGCGCAAAGTATCGTAGGCCAGGGAGACCAGGGTGCGATCTCTCAAGCCTTTCAGATCGCCCGTGGTTGCCGCGATCAGTTTATCGCGGAGATCGGCGGTGAGGCCCAAGGCCTGTTTCTGGCGGCGGCCCTTTGCCCGGTGCATGCGGCGCAAGGCCAAGCGGACGGTTTCGGATGCGGTCGGATCGGCGAGATCGCATAATCGATGGATACGGCTGATCGCGCAAATGCGCCGGCAGATTGTCGCTGGTTTTGAATTTTCCATTTCCGACGCAATGAATGCGGAGATCGTGTCGGCGGTGGTCGGCAGGGGCGAGAGACCAGCTGCCTCGCACCACAGAGAGAATATTTCAAAGTCGGTTTTATAGGCGCGGATCGTGTTATCGGCGTAAGCGCCTCGTAATCGTTCCCATTCATGGTTCACCGATGAAATTCTGCCGGGTTCATCATCGACAATGGGCATCGAACCGGCATTTTGAATGCGATCAGATAGGCGAATCGAATGAGGACGATGCCCAAGTCGGTCTTGCGTCACGTTATCAAACCCCATATTTATACCTCCATATATGCAATAACATATATTATATACTATTATAATTATTTTTAAAATAGGTTCCGGTGTTTTTTGGTATAAAATGTGGATGATTACGGGGCTACAAATACGGGCGGCACGGGCGCTCCTGCGTTGGAAGGCGGCTGAATTGGCCGAGGCGAGCGGTCTAAGCCTACAGACAGTTCAGAGATTGGAGCAATTTGACGGATTTCCCGCCAGCCACATGAATACGATCAATGCCGTCTATCGCGTGCTTCAGGCGCAGGGCATCGAATTCATCGGTGCGCCAGACGATGCGCCCGGGGTTCGGTTGCATAACAAGCCGGATAAGTAATAGGCCCGCCGCCTAGGCCTTCAAACAACCAGACACATCATATGTTACCAACACCATTTCACACGGAATTTGCTTAAATTCCGTATTTTCTGTATAATATGGATTATGATTGATATTGGAATGGATGACATGACCAAAGTGACTTCGGCGGAGTTTCAGAAGAAATTCGGGCTTTATCGTGACGCCGCAATGCGGGGGCCCGTCATTATCTCCAACCACGGGCGGGATAGTCTGGTCCTGCTGTCCGCCCATGAATTCGACCGCCTCAAACGCCGGGACCGGGACGTGATTTTGACCAAGGACATGACGGACGAAGACCTGGAAGCCATCGTCAACGCCGAATGGCCGGAAGAGGCCGGACAGTATGATCATGAGCTGGCTGAATAAGAAACAACAAGCTGGATTTTGATTGGCAATTCCCAACCCACAGCCCGGCTCCGTTATTCGCTACGCGTATCTTTGGCACGAAGAAGCGCAGCTGGGTCGGGAAGAAGGCGTTAAGGACCGTCCCTGCGCCGTCGTGCTGGCAGCCAAAAAAGAAAACGATGAAACAGTTGTCATCGCGGCCCCGATCACGCATACGCCGCAGCCACCGGGATCGGGGGCCATCCCGTTACCATCCGAAACACAAAGACGCCTCGGTCTCGATGATACACCGTGCTGGATTGTCACACGCGAGGTCAACCGTTTCATCTGGCCCGGTCCCGATTTACGCCCGCTCCGCAAGGAAGACCGGATCGATTGGATGTATGGGTTACTACCGCTCGGCCTTCGCAAAGCAATTCAACGGGAATTCCGGCGCGTACTAGACCAACGGCGCCTTAAAACCGTCAATCGGGATTGATCCATGTTACCGGCAAAGGGTAAAAAAACGAGCGCGGGCAAAGCTGCTGGCAGTCTATGCAGCGTTCCTCGCAAACATGCAAAAGATATCCGACAATATGCCAAGAAATTAGGTGCAGGTGTTGGAGTGTCTGTTAATAGTGGGCGGCTTTTAGATGTCATTAGGGCCATCAAGTCTATTCAGCTAAAACTTAGAGAAGCCGGCGTTAGGCATGCTGGTGTATTTGGGAGCACAGCGCGCGGCGAAGATAATTTAGAAAGTGATATCGACATCTTAATTGATATTGATGTAGATCGCGTTGGGGATATTCTCGATTACATTGATGTCATTGAGCACATTAAAATGGTCATTAAGAGTTATTGTTCCGATGTCGCTGTTGACGTTGCCGATCACGCAACACTTAAACCCGAAGTCAAGACCAATGCCGAACGGGACGTCATCTATGCCTTCTGAAGATCCAGCCCAACGTCTCGACGATATTCTTCAAAATGTTGGGCGTATAAAGGACTATGTTCGAGGAATGGATCAAGCAGGGTTCATTGAGGATAATAAAACTATAGATGCGGTCGAAAGATGTTTTGAGCGGATTGCTGAAGCAGCTCGAAAATTAGGAGATCAATTTGACACCGATTATCCAGAATTGAACTTACATGCGCTGCGTCAGTTTGGAAGTGCTCATCGGCACGATCACGATAGTATACAGCCTGATCTTCTTTGGGAGTTTACAAAAAGCCGGATTAATATGCTCGAAGAAATGGCCCACGCCGAATTGAGGAAGTTAAAAAATTAAGGGTAATTTGTAGTAATTCAGACCCGATCTGACAGTTGCCGGCTTTGACGCGGTGTCATGTGTGGGCATCTACTCAAACGAACCACCTTCAAGCAATACCGTGCCGAAGCGTTTGATGTGTGGGAATGTGCAAGTGTTGCTGCCTAATAAACAGCGACAAGGAATCTCTGCGTCCGCTGTCGGTTAATGTGACAACGCCCGCTTGCTTTTGTCTCAGACGGGAACATGCGGTTGGATGATGTTCATTTCCGCTTTCCCTTATTAGCCGCCCTCATATGCCAACAGGAGTATCAGTTCGAGGTCCATCGATTCTCGATCCACATCCAATGGCAAGTCATAATTATCGATCGGGTATCCATCGAGGAAGGCGCGGCAACAACTTGCCAGTTCCTGATGATTGCGTTTGGTGTCCGCAAATATGTGCCCGCCGTATTTCTGTTCGAGTATTTTGATGATATCGGCGACGCGGAAATTCTCCGGCATTTTCAGTCTCACCGGACTTTCCGGAATCTGAACTGCTAGGATGCCGAACAGCCAGACATTGACAGTGACTTGGCCGCCAGATTTGTTGGCAACATTATTGTCGACGTTGACTAATGTGGCAGCAACTTCATTGGATTTGGTATCATATTGATGAGCCCGCTGGTATTTGTTCCGAAACTGCCCATACCAAAGTTCGGCTGAACCATCCTTTTGAATATTCTCAACCACACCTATCTCCAACTAAATCGTTAGAAATCTCAGCTTATGCAGCGCGCTTGTCCCAACAAAAACTATATCAATCGAGACCGGAATAATTCACGTAATTTTCCAAATTTCAGGCAACGAATACCCGCCTCATCAAATTAGCTTACTTTTTGCCGCCCCGTTCCGGCAATTTGGTAATCTTAACTTTGGCGCATAGGTCGAGGTTAAGATTGGATGGGCTGGAGTGTGCCCAATCGAGCTCCAGGAGATCATTGTAGAAAACTCCCTTGCCTTTGGCCACGGGCAGTCCCTCGCTCCAGTGACCAGCGAGAGCGGCGATACCGACGCCTTCGGGATGGATTCCCTCCGTCAGGCGCACCTTTCCCTGCACCGACAATCCGGTATCCGTCTCCAACTCGATCCAATTGCCGTTAACTAATCCTTTTTTGCGGCCTACGGCGGCGTTGATGGCGATATTGTAAGAGAACGGGTCAAGTCGCGCGACTTCATCGAGCCAGGGGTTTTCCATGGTGAAACTATTGGTGTGGATTATGTCCCGGTAATAAAAAGCGTAAAGATCAAATTCCTCATGCTTACATTCATGAGACAGACAGGGCAGCCAATCGGGCAAGGGTTCGTAGTGCTCTTTGGGTAAATTTAGTCCGCAAGGTTCGGCAATCGCCGCCGCTTTCTCATAGAGATCCGTCATCCATTCCAAATAGATGGGGACCCTTACGTCGACAAAAGGCCGCCAATAAACTTCTTCCGGCTTTTTCGGCCAGTTGAGAACACCGTTTTCCTTGAACCAGTCGAAGCCTTTTTCATTACCGAATTTATCCCGTAAATCATTGTCGCAGATTTCCCGGTAGCTGTATTCCTTGGCACCTTCCAACCGGTAAGGTGGCCTTAAGTCTAACAGCGCATTCAGCGCCATATGCATGTCGGCGGCAAAGCCGACTCGGTGGGCAATATCCAGGAGAACATCGGCGAACCGGCGCTCTTCCTTATCCGGGCCGACGACCGGCTGACGCACCGGCCAGCTCCAGGTCCCGATGCCCGCTGGATGGCTGAAAATAAACGGAAAATTGGATCGTGAATCATAGGTTTGCAGATAGTCACAATCGGGCAGGACGATGTCAGAAAACATCGCGGTCTCATGCATATTGATTTCGAAGGAAGCGATGAACTTGAATTTTTTTAAGGAACTTGCCACTGCGTCCTTGTTGCCCATGCTCATGAGAAGGTTGGTGCCGTAATTGAGCATCACCTCCGGTCGGTAGGGAATATCGAACTGTTCCCACCACATTTCCTGTTCGTTCGAATTTAGGATCGCCGAAAGCATGCTCATCGGGAACAAATCTTGCAAACCCAGCCGTTCCGGATGGGCCGGATCACTCACCGGATAAGGCTTGTGAGGGCCCATCCAGGAACCGGCGATCATCAGCCCGTCCTCGGCAGGATAGGGTTCATAGGCCATGCGCCCGGTTTCCGGATAGCCATGACAAACCGGATTAAAACCGAGACAACCACCAGCCACGTCCGCTGCACCGACCAACTGGTTCAATAGATCGACGGCGAACATGTTATAAGTTGAATTCTTGTGACCCTGGGAGCCACGAAAGGCAATCGCCGCTACCGGTCTAAATGGAACGGTAACGCCGTCAATGACAATGGTACTCCCGATCCTGGCCTCATTGGAGAATTCCGTGGCCAGGCGTCTGATATTCTCAACCGAGATAGTCGTGATCTCGGCGCTCCATTCCGGCGTAAAGGATTTTAAATGCTCCCTGAGAATATCGAAAGACGGTCGACAGGGTATTCCCGATATCTCATAGGCACCGTCAAGCGCCATGAATTCAGGGCTGGCCTCATCGAAGGGGCGCGCCGCGCCGCTTTGTTCATCCCAGACAAGAGGTTTATTGGTGTCTGGATCACGAACATAGCGTTTATCGGGACCAATCAAATAGGGACCGTTGGTTTTGGCTTTTAGATAGGGTGCATCAAAAACGCCTAGTTCATTTACCATGATGTTGGCCATGGCAAGCGCCAGGGCAGCGTCTGTGCCTACCCTGATGGGCACCCATTCGGTCGCTTTAGCCGAGGCGAAGTTGCTCATCGGATCAACCACGACCATCTTCATTCCGCGTGCGCGGGCGTCCGCCGCCAGGCCCATATTCGCCGTCGCCGAATGGCCGGCGGCATGGCCTTTAGAAGCGCCGAAATAGACGGCATAATTGCAATATTTGAAATCCGGCACGATTGACCAGGAGGCGTGCATGATGCCGCTGATCAAATGGGCACCATTGCCACAATGCAGCCCACCGCCGCCAGCGCCGCCATTTCTGGAACCAAAACTGGACATAAAAGCGAAATAGGGCTGCATGGCAGACTGAACCGTCGTCGTTCTTTGGAAAACCAGCTTGCGCGGATCGTCCGCCCGAACGCGTTTCAGATGACCAACAATTTCATCCAGTGCTTCGTCCCAGCTTATCTCCTTCCAACCGGGATCCACGCCAATCCCCTTTTCCGGATTGGTTCGCCTGAGGGGGACCTTCACCCGGTTGGGATCGTAATGGGTCATCAAGCCACTAACACCTTTGCCGCAGAGACGGCCTTGTCCGACAGCGCTATCCAGATCGCCTTCAATTTTGATGATGACGCCGTTGACCTTATGGGCTTTGATCGAGCATGAGCTGTAACAAAGGCTGCAAGACGTCGCCAGCCAGACATCCTCTTCAATCGAATTTTGTTCGGCTGAATTTCGTTCGGGTATATCCATGGTGCCTCTCACCGATGCCTAACGATTCGCGAGCCGCTGTAAAATCAACGAAACTCGGATGACGCCCAACTCTTCGCGCCTCTCCGGTTTATTCCATTTTACCCAGTTCCATTATAAATGGCCAGGGCGGCGCTTCGGTTCCGATTTCCACAACGACTTCGATCAGGGCCGGCTTGTTATATCCTTCCCGGAGTCCGCCGACGCGGGAGTAAGAGCTTCATTAAAGTCGTTCAGGCCATCAATTTAGAAAGTGCCGACATCAAAAACATCAGCCAATTTCAAATAATCCTGTTCGCATTGCAATCAATAACATTTCCGAACCCGGCTAGATGTTTCCCGCAATATGTTCGATTTCCTGACGGAACCATTTATGTTTGGGGTCATTGTCATGCCGGACAGGCCACGCCATTTTACCGTCGACAAATTCCATATCGAACGGAACCGGCAAGGTTGCCAAATCGAAATCTTCTCTCAGAACATCACAGACCCGCTGAGTGAAAACTCCGATCATATCGCTGCAACGCAGAAACTGCGGCACCATGGCGAAATTGGAAACGGATACGGCAACGCGCCGGGTGAGATTATGTTCAGCCAATTTCTGATCAAAAAGCCCCCTACGCGCCCCTTTGGAATCGACCAGGATGTGGGGGAATGACAGAAAGGCGTCGATGTCGAATTTCTTCCCCATTTTCAGAACCGGGTGGTTTTTTTTGACCAGACAAATAAAATTCCCACGGAGAATGGTTTGAATACGAATCGATGCCTTGCGGGCCGGGGCCGGGTCGAGCGCCAGATCAATACGTCCCTGAATTAGGGTTTCGAGCAACTTTTCCTGCCCTTCGGTGACAACGTGAAGGTCCATCTTCGGCGCATTCTGCGCCATACGTTCAAATAGCTGAGGGATGATCGGCAGGCCCAAATTGTCGGGCGCGCCGATGCGAAAAATACCGGTGGCATTGGCAGGTTCAAAGGTCGAGGCTACGCTTAGACAGCTCTCAATCGACCTGATTATATCCCGTACCGGCTGACGCAGGGTTTCCGACCGGGCCGTCAGATCCAGCCCACCGTTTCCTCGCACCAGCAGAGGATCATCTAGCAGGTCGCGCAAACGGTTCAGCGCATTGCTGACACCGGACTGGCTCCTTCCCAATCGCTCACCGGCCTTTGTGACATTCCGTTCCTCGAGCAAAATATCGAGGACTTTCAACAAATTCAGGTCAACGTTTGCCAAATTCATAAGCCATTCCTCGCTGACCGGTATTGATGCTATGAATGCATTGTATATGAATTATCAAATTGAGCAATGAACTGAATTGGTGTACCGTAACCGTAATTGAACTCGGAAATAAAGGTGAATACCAAAAACCGGGATACAGGAGAGGAGCCCAGCGATTGAGAAATAGTGCTGTAGCAAATCAAATTCAAAATACGACCGTAGCGATGACACGCCCAGGTGCGCCAAGCTTCTGCTCGACCTTAATCAATATCCTATTTCTATTACACAGCAGTCCGGCGAATAGGTCTGGCCAAGCTATCCTCTAGCGCCTAAATCGCCAAAAAATAATAACGATGAGTAACGCGGTGAGCCTAGAAACAGACCATTTTAACGGAGGCTTCAAAATGAAACACTGTATCGTGAAAAAACTAATTGCTCTATCATTAGCAGGACTTGTCACCGGGATATTTTCGGCGTCCGCTGATGCGGGTATGGACAAAGCCGCCATCGACGCCCTTTACCAGAAAGCCAAAAAAGAAGGTAAAGTTGTCGTCTGGGGACCACAGTTAAATGCCCTGCAATATATAGCGGAAGGATTTGGCAAGGAATTTCCTGGTATAGAGGTGGTAGTAGCGGCCTCTCTGCGCTCCGGCACCAAGATCATCGCCGAGGCCAAGGCAAAACGCTACACCTTGGACACATTCGTTTTCCCAATCAGCAGCGGCATGCTGCCTCTCTTTACTCGCAAGCTCCTCGCCAAATTCCCTTGGAAGGAATTCGGCGTGCCTAAGGAAAAACAATTCCTTGATGGGCACGTCGCCGCACTTAACAACTTGGCCTATGTGGTCGTCTACAATACGGATTACGTGAAACCAAATGAGGTCCCCGACAAGTGGGAGGATCTACTTCATCCACGATGGAAAGGGCGGCTCCTGGGTAGCCCTTTCCTGTTCCCTCATCTAATGTCCTATTTTAACTTAGAATGGAGCGATGAAAAAACCGCCGCCTATACAAGAGCAATGATCAACGAGCAAAAAATCATGCTGGCGCGCGGACCCCGTGAAGGTTTGCTGAAATCAGGCGAACGGCATCTCGTGGTCGGCGACTTCGTCCAATTGGCCAAAACCTATCGGGATCACGGTGTTCCGGTAAAGTATAAGTTCATGGATTTAACGCCATCACCGCAATTTACATCGGCCGTAATGGCCAATGCGCCACATCCCAATGCCGCACGGCTTTTGGCCGGGTGGTTGACGACAGAAGCAGCGGTAATACTGCGAGAGAAAAAAGCTTATATGTATGACTTATTGCCGTCTTCCAAATCGGAAGTGGCCAAGGAAATGCGCGCCTCGGGCACCAAACAAATCTTGGAAACAGCTGAGAATTTAGAGGCGCGAAAAGTCAATCATAAAAAGTTCCTCCCCATCATCACAGGTCGAAAAAAATAAACTGATCTGCACTATTTGATTGGGGTAACAGCATGCCGGCGATAGCTGCGTTGTTTTCGGGGCGTCGGGGTGGCGATCTCGGCCTTGGGGGCGTTCTCGTCCTCGGCGCTGCCGTCATCGCCGCGATTTATTTCATATCGGCGCCGCTATTCACTTTGGTGTTGTCGGCCTTCAGAGGTCCAGAAGACCTTCTGCCTTTTGAGGATGGCGCGGTATGGACCTTGGGTCATTTTTCCGAGGTCTATACCAACCCCGTCCTCTATCGGGAAATCATTCCTCAAACCTTCATCTTTGCTTTCGGCGCCGTTACCGTCGCATTTATTATTGCTTTTATTCTGGCTTGGCTGGTTGAACGCACCGACATGCCGGCACGGAATTTAATCTTTACGCTTATCCTATTTCCGCTTTTGGTGCCTACATTGATGCTGGGTATCGCCTGGGTATTCATGTTCGGACCCAACGCCGGTTGGATCAATCAGGCTATCCGTTTTCTTTTCGGTATGGAAGGCGGCGGGCCGTTCGACATTTTCAGCATGACCGGGTTGATATTCGCCCAAGGCGCGTCGTTGGTTCCGTTCGTATTCCTGCTGCTGACGGCGACACTTCGCTCTATGAACCCATCTCTTGAGGAAGCCAGCGCGGCGTCAGGCGCGACGCCGATGACCACGTTCTTCCGGGTTACATTACCGGTCCTGAGGCCGGGTATACTGGCGCCGCTTATCCTGGCCTTGCTGGTCGCCATGGAACAGTTCGAACTCCCCTTAATCATCGGCCTACCCGCCCGTATCAACGTCTTCGCTATCCGCATTTTCTTTGAACTAAACCCCGACGCCGATCTACCCGTCTATGGTCGTGCAGCAACTCTGGCGCTGCCTTTCCTGGGTATCGGTATATTACTTTTGCTGGCCTACAACTACTTGATCCGTCAGGCGGACAGTTTTGTGACCGTCACCGGCAAAGGATACCGGCCGGAAAGATTTAAGCTGGGCAAGTGGAAATGGCCGTCGCTGATTTTTGTCGCAGTCTTTTTGGCCTTTGCCGCCATCCTGCCGGCCGTGGTTCTGCTCTGGACAAGTTTGTTCGGCTTCAACACACCGAGCATTGCGGTTCTGTCGAATATATCCTTTACCCCCTATATCGAGTTATTCCAGGAAACACGATTCTACCGGGCCGTTGGCAACACGTTTCTGGTGGCGGGCGGCAGCGCCGCAATCGTTACACTGATCGGAGCCATGCTGGCCTGGATATTGGTCCGAACCAAAATGCCGGGCCGTTCGATCCTCGATTTTGTCAGCTTCTTTTCTATTGGTATTCCGTCGGTGATCGCTGGCCTTGCCGCCATGCTCCTCTATCTCAGCATCCCCATCGGTATCTACGGCACGGTTTGGGTTCTGATTTTGGCCTATTCCTATCGCTTTGCCATCACCACTCGGCTAAACCGCGCCGGCCTGATGCAACTTCACAAAGAGTTGGAAGAAGCGTCCTATGCTGCCGGCGGCACCTGGATAACTACCGTCAGGCGCATTGTCCTGCCGCTGATGGGACCTTCCATTTTGGCCAGCATGGTTTTGCTTTTCATCGTCGGATTCCGTGAATTCACCATTCCGCTGATCCTGATGAGTGACGAAAACATGGTGCTGAGTGTAATTTTGTGGCGATTGTTCGAAAATTTAGAATTATCCAAGGCCGCTGCCGTCGGCGTCCTGATTATTCTATTCGTTATTCCCATCATCTTCTTAATGCAGCGGATTTTGCTGCCAAAGACGGAGTGATTGAGACCAATGTTATCCGTCAAAGGATTGACCAAAACCTACGAAACGCCAGAAGGACCGGTGCACGCGATCAAAGGGATCGACTTCACCGTGTCCGAAGGAAATTTCTACACCCTGCTGGGCCCGTCCGGTTGCGGTAAAACAACCGCACTCCGTTGCATCGCCGGGTTGGAAAAACCCGACGGCGGCGAGATATCCATTGACGGGAAAATTGTCGCCAGACCTTCGGACGATTTTTTTGCGCCGACCTATAATCGGGATATCGGCATGGTGTTCCAGTCTTACGCCATTTGGCCTCATTTGGATGTCTTTAACAATGTCGCCTATCCCTTACAGGTGAAAAAGCCCCGCCCCTCCAAAGCAGAAATTAATGATCAGGTAATGGATGCCTTGACCCAGGTCGGTATGGAGGATTACGCCAAGCGCCGGGCAACGAAAATATCTGGCGGCCAACAACAACGCGTCGCCTTGGCCCGCGCCTTAGTGCGCCATCCCAAGCTTTTATTGCTGGATGAACCGTTATCTAATCTCGACGCCAAACTTCGCGAAAAAATGCGGATAGAACTGGAAGAAATGGTAGCGCGTATCGCCATCACCACATTGTACGTAACCCATGATCAATCCGAGGCGCTTTCCATGTCCGATCGGATAGCTGTGATGTCTGATGGTTTGATTGTGCAGGAAGATGCGCCGAGAGATGCCTACAACCACCCCACCGATGAGTTCGTGGCATCTTTTTTGGGAACAGCTAACTTCATCAAAGGCATGGTGAGCAAGCGCACCGATGACGGCCAGGGCATAATTCAATTTAACGAGGGCAAAGGCAATTTGATGATTCCTCTGCCCAATGGTCTGGTGGAAGGAGCCCCCCTGGAAGTCGTCGTGAGGCCCGAAGACATCCACGCTTCCGAAACGCCGCCAGAGGAAATGCATAACGTTCTCGAGGGCACTATCGACCTGCTAAATTTTCAGGGCAGCTATAGCGAATGCTTTGTTCATTCGGGGAATTTACGCCTCCGCTGTAACGTCCACCAATCCTTAAAAGCGAAACGAGGCGATAAAATCTGGCTGACCGTCGACCCCCTCCATTGCGTCGTTTTCCCCGGGAAGGAGTGAGGTCGTGACCAATCTGCCGTGTTATACCATTCTTAATCCCATAATGGAGCAGATGCCACTGGGGGAATTGAAGGCGCTGCAAGGTGAACGGTTGGCCGCCATGACGCGCTATGTCTACGCCAACGCACCGTTCTGGCGGAATAAGTTCGATGAAGCCGGAGTAACGCCGGAGGACATAAATGGCCTTGAGGATTTGCCTAAAATTCCGTTTTGCACCAAAGCTGAATTGCAGACTGATCAGGTCACCAACTCACCGTTCGGTTCCTACACCTGCTCGGACCGCACGCACTGGGCGCGACTTGTGACCACTTCCGGAACGACCGGACGGCCTCTCAAACGGGTGTTCTCCCAGCGGGACTGGGATTACATTCTCGACCGATTTCAGCGTAAACCCTATTTAGCGCGGGGCGATACATCGATCATCCTCGGCCCCATAGACGGTTTGATGGGACCGATGGCTGCGTATGAGGCCGGTGTCCGGCAAGGAGCCATTATGGTGCCGGCGGGTCTGTTGGATTCACGAGCCAAAATAAAATTGATACAGGATTTAAAACCAGTGTCGATCAGCGGCACTGCGTCTTATCTGTTGAGGCTGCTCGAAGTGGCCCAGGAGATGGGGGTTGATACCACTTCTTTGGGGCTTCGGTCCGTGGGATCCGTCGGCGAGCCGGGTGCGGCCATTGCCGCCACTCGAAAACGACTGTCGGAGGGATGGAACGCCCTGGTGGTGGATGGCTTCGGCATGACAGAGATATTTCCCCTTGGCGGCAGTTGCCCCGGCAATCAGGCGCTTCATATCGCCAACGACATGGCCATCATGGAAGTTATTGACCCGGAAACCGGCGAACAATTGCCGGTCGGCGAGACTGGTGAGGTTGTGTTCAGCAACATTGTCGGCGACACCCAACCCCTCCTCCGTTACCGCACCCGCGACATCTCCAGGATCACCGAAGAGACCTGCGATTTCTGTGGCCATACCGGGCCGAAACTTGAGGGCTCAATCATCGGTCGTGTTGATGACATGATCTGGTTTCGGGGCGTTAATATTTATCCTTCAGCCATTGAGGAAGCCGTCAGGAGTATCTATGCGCTCAATCATGAATTTCAGGTGGTTCTCGATGATGACGGCGCTATGCCCTCGATGACTATAAAACTGGAAACCAATAATCAGGGTAACGGATCGCTTATCGACGAACTAAAAGCGGATGTTGCGGAAAAGGTTAAACAGGCAATCAGAATTAACGTGGCGATAGATATTTTACCGCCCGGAACTTTGCCCCGCGATGATGGCGGAAACAAGGTCCGCCGTGTGGTGGATAACAGAACAGAGCGAAATTAGAATCAAAAGAAAAGGGAGAACAGAACGATGAAAATGGGCCGATTTATAGTTGATACCCATGTCCATGCACAACGGTTCGCGGCGGGCAAGGCGTTTAAAGAAAAGAACCTGGAAACGACAAAGGCCAGCTACAATGATTTAGCAAGTGCTATCAGGGGATTGGAAGCTTACGACAACTCTCCAAGACTCATGTATGACATGGATTGCTACGACGTGGATATGTGCGTCCTGCTACCGGCCTTCGGCATGTCCAATGAAATGAATGCGGAACTGGTCGAACGCCATCCCGACAAGTTTGTCGCAACCTGCTCTGCCATGAAGACGGCAAAAAAGGCCCGGATGGGTGAAGAACCCTGGACACCCGAAGCCGCCGCCAAGGAAATCGACGAACTTTTAACGACTGGCAATTTTGTTGGCATCGGCGAAGGAATGCCCGCCGACAGTTCCCGCAAGACGACCATCAGCCAGACCGAACGGATGGACCAGATCCGCCCGATTATGGACATCGCCCGCAAACATAAAACCGTCGTTCAGGTTCATAGCGGCGTCGTGATGGGCTATCCCTTAAGCTATCACTATTGGCCGGAAACACTTCACCCCATGTGGGTCTCCGATTTGGCGGTTGAATATCCCGACGTGCCAATCGTCATCAATCACGGCGGCGTGCAGGGC
>JABMOP010000050.1 GCA_013204125.1 Rhodospirillales bacterium
CATCGGCGACGATCAGAAAGAATGGTTCTTCGATGAAGTGCAGCCCGCCTATACGATATTTTCCGGCGATGCCATCTTGAACGCCGCCTATGATGCGGAAAAACATAAAAACGCTCAAAAAGCGATCCAGATGGTCGAAATGCACCGCCACACGCCGGTCGATACCTACTACGAATGTGTGCCGGAATTGGCGCGCCACATTATCGACGAAGCCATGAACGCCGAGTTTGATGTCACCGCATCGGACACCCCGCCGGTTGGGCCCGATGGCCCGCGCGGCATCGGCCATGCCTTCAGCTTCATCTACCGGCGTATTTTGCGGGATAAGCCGATCCCCTTGGTGCCGATCCTGATCAATACGTTTTTCCCGCCCAATCAGCCGCGGCCTAAGCGCTGCTTCGAGCTTGGCCAGACCATCGGCAGCGCCATTCAAAGCTGGGGTTCCGATAAAAATGTCTGCGTCGTCGGCTCCGGCGGGCTCAGCCATTTCGTTATCGACGAAGAATGGGACCGGCGCATGCTGGACGCCATGCTCGCCGGTGATATGGAGACCTTGAAAAATGAACCCCAGGAGGTGTTCGAATCGGGCACCTCTGAAACCAAGAACTGGTTTGCCGCCATCGGCGCGCTGCAGCAGGCGGATTTAAAGATGAACCTGTTGGATTACGTCCCCTGCTATCGCTCCGAAGCCGGCACCGGCAACGCCATGGGTTTTGCCGTCTGGGAATAAGGCCTAAATCTTAAACCTGTTTCTTTTCAATAGGTTACAAGGCTTCCCTTTTATTTTTTTCCACGCGGGTTATATCCGACGCCGCGGCTGCATACATACAAATACGTATACGCGTTACGGGTCCGCGAAATTCCGCCGCAACCGCTAATAGCAAGTGAGACCAAATATGTCTCTACCCAATTTTGATAAAGAAACCTGGCCCAAGACCCCAACCGGCAATACAGATTGGGAAGTCTTGTTCGAACAACCCAAGGACGGGTTCCTCCCCTATATCGAAAGCGCCGAAAATCCGGTCGAACTTCGCGGCCGGGCGCTTAAGATTATCGGGACGCTTTATACCAGGAAGGACGATACGGACGAGATCGAACGCCTCAGCGGAGAAATTTACGAGTTGATCCCGGACGAGCTTGCGGGCAAACACGTCCCGGTTGTCGCCCGCGCGGTGGTTCAGGCGTTGCGCGAAATCAAGGCCTACCGCATCAAAAAAGCCCACGAATTTGACCTCCAAAAATTGACCGGCGCCGCAAAAGACGACCGGCGATCAGAAACCACCACCCTGCAAAGCTTGAAAAAGGCAATCAATAACCGAAAGCTCAGGCAGAATCTATTGATCGGCATGATCGCCGCCGGAATTATTTTCATCGGCCTCTCCACCTATTTCGCGGTCCCCTTGATCGATAAGCCCGAAGACGGGGAATTGGCTTATAATTTGATATTGGAAATGGAATACGCCGCCACCGGCGGGGCGGTGAACGGCAAAGCCTACGGCGTTCACCTGCGGAGCGAGAACAAGCTCGGCAATATCGCCGTTGTCGCCGCCGGCGTTCCCCGGGCATCGTGTATCGACACCGCCTGGGGGCTTAGACAAAAGGGGCAATTATTTATCAACTCTTTGAGTCCCGATGGGAAAAGCCGTGCCGCTATGGAAAAAATATGCGCCGAATCGAGCGGCAAGCTCACCTTCCGTTGGGTGCCCGACAAACAATAAAAAATAAATCATACTCCGGCGCAGGCTGCCGGGTACATAATTCGTGCTCCGGCGCAGGCTGCCGGGTACATAATTCGTGCTCCGGCGCAGGCTGCCGGGTACAATGGGCCAGCGCAGCATAGGACTTATGGATCTGAAAAAATCGAATAATCTCTCCGGCATCGCTTTGATGCTGGTCTTTACAGCCTTGATCATGGGCATGGTAGTCGGCATCCGCCTGCTTTCCAAAAACCTGCATCCGTTCGAGATCGCATTTTTTCGCAATCTCTTCGGCATGATTACCTTGGTGCCGCTGGTTATCCGAAATGGGATCGAGCCCTTAAAGACCAAGCGCCTCGGCCTCATCGGGTTGCGGGGTATTTTCAATGCCGCGTCGCTGATGCTGTTTTTCCTTGCCGTAACTTTGGTGCCGGTCGCCGAGATTGCCGCCTACAGTTTCACCACGCCGCTGTTCGTTACAATTATGGCGATGTTGTTTTTGTCGGAACGCATGGGGCCAAGGCGTTGGATCGGGCTGATCGTCGGCTTTGGCGGCGCCATGGTTATCCTGCGCCCGGGCAGCGAGGCGATCAGCGTCGGTGCGCTTTACGCCATCGGCTCGGCCGCCTTCTGGGCATTGACCGTGATCGTCATCAAGATTTTATCCAAGACCGAAGCCAGCGTGACCATCACTTTTTACGGCGTAATAATTTTGATCCCAATTACTTTCATTGCCGCGCTGTTCGTCTGGACATGGCCAAGTGCCATCGAGCTCATGTGGATGGCGCTTCTGGGCGCTGCTTGGATCACCGCGCAACTGTGCCTGACCCAGGCGCTCAAAAATGCCGATGCGGGTCTCGTCATGCCGTTCGATTTTACCAAGCTGATCTGGGGCGCCGCCGCCGGCTTTATCATATTCGCCGAAGTGCCGAGCATCTACACCTGGATCGGCAGCGCCATCATCTTCGGCGCCGGAACCTATGTCGCCTACCGGGAACGCAAAGCAAAAAAAGAACAGGAGAAGTTTGAGCTAGCCGCCATCGTTGAGGCGGAAGCCTAAGGGCGTGCCGGTGCGCTTGGCCTGCTGTTCGGGCGCGCCTGCCGGGTCCCAGAATTCACAATCGAAGCGCATGCCATTGACCCCATCCGAGGCATCGGACGCCAGCCATACCGCCGGCGGGCCGATCAACGCTGGATCCACCAAGGGCATCCGCTTGGCAACCAATTGGCGCTCCTCCTTAGATGCAAATCCGTCCGTATCGGCAGCCCCGGGGTTCAGCATATTGACGGTAACGCCGGTGCCGTCCAGATCCTTCATCCAAACTTCCGACGTCATTTCAAGCGCCGCCTTGGACGCGCCGTATGGTGCGCTTGCCGCCCGGTACATGATGTCGATCTTGGTGGTTAGGTTTATTATGCGCCCCCAGCCCCCTTTAACCATATGCGGCGCGCAAAGGCGGGTCAGTTTATCGGCGGCGATGAAATTGGTAGCCATTACGTCTTCGACCACCGCGTCGGAAACGTCCCAGAACTTCGGCATGTCATCCCGAAGATGCCGTTTCGGGTAAATATAGGCCATCGTCAGCCCGGCGTTGTTTATCAGCACATGGACGGTGCCAAAGCGGGCGAGAGTTTCATCTACAATACGGCGGCAATCTTCGGTTTGGCGAATATCGGTGGTCAGGGTCAGAAGCTTGCCGGGCAGCGCATCCGTATCTTTTTCCAGGCCCGCCAGTTGATCGGCGGAGCGCGCCGCCGCCACCACACCCGCGCCTTCGGCCAGAAGCGCCAGCACCATTTCACGGCCGAGCCCACGCCCGCCGCCGGTCACGATCACCGATTTTCCGTCAAGCAAACCAGCGCTCACGAAATTTTACCCGGCTCGCGGCTGCGCGCCCAATCCCAGCTTGGCGTATCGGTTGCATCGACAACAAGGTTATTCAAAGTGCCGATGCCTTCGATTTCAGATTCCAAGACATCACCGTCCTGCAAAAACCAATTTTCGCCTTCGACTTTATGCCCGGCGGCGACCCCCGACGGCGTTCCGGTCATAATTAGATCGCCCGGCTCCAACGTCATTTGAGAGACGTAGGATATAAGCCGCGGAATATTCCAGATCATTTGCGAGGTGTTGCCGTCCTGGCGGACTTCACCGTTGACCCGTGTGCGAATGGCAAGGCTCGTTGGGTCGGGCACTTCGTCCTTGGTCACCATCCACGGCCCCATCGGCGCGAAGCTATCGAACATTTTGCCCATCAACTGATTGCCTTCGGCGCGCTCCAACGCCACCACATCGCGCGCCGTGACATCGATGCCGACCATATAGCCGGCGATGACGTCATAGGCTTGGTCTTCGGGGACGTTCTTGCATCTTTGGCCGATCACCAGGGTCAGTTCGGTTTCATAATCGAGCGCATCGGTGGCAGCGGGTTTTTGGATATCGTCAAATGGGCCGGCAAGCGACGAGTTGGATTTGATCCAGGCGGACGGCACGGCTTTTGGAAAGCCGCCGCCGGTTTTAGACATTTCGCTGTCGTGGGAGCCATAATTCCGCCCAACTGCAATAATCTTCCAAGGTTTCACCGGCGCGTGCAGGCGGCAGGTATTCAAGTTGCGGAACAGCGGGTGCCCATCGGGGCCGGCCGCATCCGGCGCATCTTGTAAACAGCGGGCAAGGAATTCGGTCGCCGGATAGAACAATTGAATCGCCACGTCGCCCGCCGCAAGATGACCGGCAATATCACCCGGAAAACAGACGGCGGCAATATCGGCAGCTTCGCCTTCACCGTCTGCGGCAAGCGCGCCGTGGCAGGCGCTTCGCAAATCGCCAACCGTGCCCCTGTCGTCCGAAAACAAAACACCAAGACGCGGGCGCGCATCCAAATCCCCTGCGGGGCTGTACCGAACTATTTTCAAAATCGCTCCTTAAGTCTTTTCATAGAGATGGGACACAAGCTCTTCGGCTTCCAGGCGGCCCGAACGGATCAACTCGCCGCGCGCCTGGGATTTCCAGGTTTCGCGCATCATGAATTCGCCATTTTCCCGGCACGTCGCTTCCACCGAGGCCATCAAGTCTTCGTTGCTCATTTCAAAATCCAACGGCCAGGCGATCGGCGCTGGGATATACCATTGAGATTCGAAGGAAATTTCCAACGAGTTGCCTTCGGGATCGTCGCAATAGAGAGAAAATGAATTACCGTGGTGGACCGAGCGGAAATTGGTAATGCGCTGATCGTTGGTGGCGATATCTCTAAACCGGCGCAGCTCATCCAGCGAGGATACGCGGAAGGTAATTTGATTGACGCTGGACGGTACGGCTTGGTCGCGCCCGCTCCGCAAAATAATTTGCGCAATCTGTTCCGGATCGCGTGTCAGGTAGACGTAATCGGATTGCGGCACATCGCCGATGGCGTCCATTTCACCTTTCCCGGTGACCACATATCCGAGGGTATCCTCATAGAACCGTTCCATGGCGCCGATATCGGTAACGTCCATGCCCACTTGATGCATGGCAATTTGCGGGAACGGATTCGCCGGCGGGGCGGTCCCGACTTCCGATCTAAAAACGCTGTCGCCGCCGTTCTTTGGCAAGATCGGTTCAATCACCGGCGTGGCTTGTGAGGCCAGGCCGCCGGAAGCGTGCAATTCTTTGTCCGTCTTATCCCGCCATTCGCTGCGTGTCATGAAACCCGGAAGCGCGCGGCAGCGCTGGTCATTCAAGGCGATGATATCTGCATCCGCATCTGCCAAATCCAACGGCCAGCACGCCGGCATCGGCACGAACCATCCGGTTTCCACCGATACCGATACGCGGTTGCCGTTGGGGTCTCTGAAATAAAGGGTCCAGGCCGCGCCGTGATCCGCGGCGGCAATGCCGGTGACGCCGTCTTCCCCTTCGACCAAAGCCTTGATGCGGCGCAATTCGCCGAGATCGGGGCTTAAAAATCCGATCTGATTGATGGTCGTTGGAATACCGTCTTCGCGCCCACCGGCGACGACGAGCTGGTGATGTTCGAACGGGCGGCGGGTCATGAAACACATCGGCATGCCGGGGCGCGGCTCGCCCTGGTCGGAGACCGCAAAACCAAGAACGCGGGTGTAGAAATCTTCCAGCTGGGCAGCATCTTGGCAATACATGCCAAAATGGCTGAAAACCAGTTTCGGGGGGATTTCGTTCATTTTATTTCACGCCGCTTGGGCGCGGGCGTATTCATCCACCGGCTTGCCGTTTTCGGTCGTCGGCCCGGTGCCGGCGGTGGTTGTGCGGCGCACATCGCGGGCTTCGTTGGCTTCGTCCCACGGGCGGCCCCGGTGCAGGCAGCGCCGGTTATCCCATATGACCAGATCGCCGACTTCCCATTCGTGGGTGTAGATGAATTGATCCTGGGTCGAATGCGCAAATAATTCTTTGATCAGCGCCTGGGATTCTTCATCGTCCACCCCGCTGATACTGGTTACTTGGCTGCCGATATAAAGGGCGCGCGCGCCGGTTTCTTCGTGGATGCGGGCGACCGGGTGTTCAATGATCGGCCAGCGTTCGCGGTCTTCTGGTGCCAGGGTATGGCCTTCCTTGCCGCGGGAATTTTGCAGATCGTTGAGCGCCACTAAATCCTGTAATTCTGCCTGGCGTTCCAGCGGCAAGGCATCCCACGCCGCCTTGGTATCGGCATATTGCGTCGCGCCTCCTTCTTTGGGCATGGAGACGGCACGCAAGAACGACAGCGCCGAAGGCACTTTGAAAAACTGGCTGTCCGAATGCCATTGCTGGTTAGAGCGAAGGAAGCTGGCATTGGTGCCGTCGGGATCGCGGAAATTTCCTTCCTTATCGATATTACCGAGGGGGGCGATGAATTCAATATCGCTACGCAGGTTCGGCTCGATCGGACCAAATTGGGCGGTGAAGGCTTGTTGCTGATCATCGTCGATGTGTTGGCCGCGGAACAACAGGACACCGTGCTCCAGCTGAGCCTCGTGAATTGCGCTTATGGTTTCAGCGTCCAGCGGGCTACCGATATCGACACCATCGATACGTGCAAAGAATGTCTTTCCCAGGCGTTCGACTTTGATGCTCAATTTTGCCTCCTGTTATTTGGATAGCAGCTTAATTCATAGGCTGCCTAAGCGTCAATTTCTCCGGCGATATGTTCACCGGCGACCATGCCGAAGACAAATGCCTTCACCAAGCCGCCGACATAGCCGACGTTCGGTCCGCCTTCGAGGCCGCCGGTGGACGAGCCTGCCGCATAGAGCCCTGCAATCGGCGCGCCGTCTTTACCGAGCACACGGCAATGCTGGTCGATCTCAATGCCACCCATGGTGTTGGTGACGCCCGCGCATAGACGGATGGCGCAATAGGGGCCTTCTTCGACCGGATAGGCTTGATGGCGGCCGCCATCCCGCTGAGGGCTAAGGGTTCCCAAATTTCCGCTGTGGAACGCCTGATTATATCCATCAAGTGTAGTTTTCAGCGCATCGGCGGGAACTTGGATGGCGGCGGCCAGCGCGCCTAAATCAGGTGCTTCAATTAATGTGCCACCATGTTTGACCATCAACGGGTTGGGCGGCGCAATGCCGTCGGTACCAATTTCATCCCAGATTTTTTTGGTCATCACCAAAGTTGCCGACAACGGATCGTCCAATTTGGCGACGGCGTTCGAAAGAAATACACCGCCCCGGCTTTCATCGACGAAGCGTCTGCCATTTCCATCCACCATGACACCAGCGACAGCGACGATATCGATATTGGGATAGGGCCACAAAGCCTCATTGGTCATGGCCGTAGCGGATAACAGATGGCCGTAAAAATCGCCAAGCGCGGTCACCGCCGCGCCGACATCTTGGGCCATGCGAATGCCGTCGCCGGTACCCGACGGCGTCGCCCGGAGGCGCACCCGGTCCGGCGCGCCGGTCACAGATCCTCGGAGCATTTCGGGATTGGCTTGAAAGCCGCCATCGGCAATGACCACGGCGCGGGCGGTAATTTCCTTAAGCTTGCCACCGGCCTTCACTTCGGCGCCGATGCAGCGCCCATCCTCCATCAAAAGCCGGGTGACTTCAGCGCCGCGGTCAACGGCACCGCCGTATTTGATGAGGAAAGCTTCAAGCGCGCGTAAAGTAAAATCGCCGCCGCGCCCTTCCCAATCCAGCCCGGCGCGCATACGCCGGGGCGGGGCTAGAACCATGTGCTGGCGCATATTTACGTAACCGACACCCTTGGCAACGAACTTAACGCCGGCGCCGCGCAGCCATTCGACGGTGCGCGCCGCATTTACGGCGATGGTCTGCACCAGTTCAGGCTTGGCGTAACCCGCGGTCTCTTTTTCGATCGCCGGCGCCAAATCTTCGGGGCCGAGGCGCACATCGTTGGACGCCACATGAAAGACGCCGGAGGTTATGCGCGAATTGCACAAATAGCGGTCTTCGGAATCCCGTTCCAAAACCAGGCATTTCAGCCCAAGATCCTGCGCGCGGGCGGCAGCGGTCAGCCCGGCAAAACCGCCGCCGATGGCGATCAGATCGTATTCAGGGTCACTCATTTACCGGTGCTTATCCGATTACTGAGGCAGCAGCATGTCGATAACGACACGCACCAACTCGACATACGAGCGGACAAAAAATCCAAGCACGACACCGGCGAGGACGGCAATAACCAGGATCACCGGCGAGGCGCCAAGCGCCCAGGCGAGGGCAATCGGCGCAATCCCAAGCACGACAGCCAAGACGTTGCCGAAGCGAACCAGAAACTTAAGGGTCGGATA
>JABMOP010000051.1 GCA_013204125.1 Rhodospirillales bacterium
GCATCGTTTTGCGGCATTTTTGGATTCAAACCTACGCACGGCGCGATCTCCCGCCACGGTGTGCTCACCCAATCACCGCCGCTCGACCATGTCGGCGTGTTCGCCCGGTCGATCGAGGATTTGGCTTTGATTGCCGATTGTCTCACCGTCTTTGACGATCGGGATTCGGCAATGACGGCCATGGCCGCGAGAAATTTCTCCGGCCTCGCGACCGCAGAGCCGCTGCTCCCGCCAAAGTTTGCTTTCGTCAAATCTCCGTTCTGGGATCGCGCCGACGAAGATACTCAAAAAGGGTTCGCTGAATTGGTGGAGGCCCTTGGCGAGGCTTGCGAAGACGTGGATCTCTCACCTCATTTCGCCGAGGGTGAAAAATGGCACCGCACTCTCCTTTGCGCCGATCTGGCCAAGAATTTTGCCGATCATTATGCGCGCAATAAGGATCAGCTTAGCGGCAATCTTTGTGCATTGATCGAAGAAGGGCAGAAGGCCCTGGCCGTCGATTATAACGCGGCGATGGATCAGCGAGAAATACTAAATGCCGGCCTCGACGAGATCTTCGAGGAATATGACGCCATCTTGACGCCGTCAACCATCGGTCAGGCGCCGCCGATCGAAACGACGGGCGATCCTATTTTCTGTACGCTGTGGACCTTCTGTGGCACGCCGGCGGTCAGCTTGCCGCTGCTGCAAGGGGCCGACGGGCTTCCCATCGGCGTTCAATTGGTGGGGCAGCGCGGAGATGACGCCCGGCTCCTCCGAACCGCCAATTGGCTCGCCGGCGCGATCGCAAATGACGAAATTTAAAATGGCCCTAAGACAGAACAGAAATGGCAAATCATTACCGCGTTCGATATACGGTTGACCCGCTCTTTCCAAACCAAAATCTCTAATTATAATCTGACGAAACGCTAACGCGTCTGGGGAGGAAAAATTATGCAAGTCGGGCGATGTGAATTCGAGATGCCGACAGATACGCTGGAATTTCCGAGTATCATCCATTCCTTGGATTATGCCGCCGACCATGCGCCGGACCGCTTGGCGCTGATCTGCGAAGATAAAAGCATCGATTTTGCCGGCTACCGGCGGGCGGTAGGCGGCATGGCCGCGTTGCTGGAAGGGCGCGCCGGTAAGGGTGACCGGGCGGCGGTGCTGATGACCAATTCCATCGACATGGCGGTGGCATTGTTGGGCGCCATGGCGGCGGGCCTGCAAACAGCGCCGCTTAACCCGGCCCTGACCGACCGCGAACTTATTCCCTTGTTGGAGGACACCGATCCTTCGGTCCTTTTTTGCGACGCGGGCACTGAAACCCGCGCACGTGCGCTGGCGGCGGGGCTTGGTATCGATCATGTTTTATGTTCGGCCGGGGGTTTCGATATCTGGGCCTTGGCCGCCGATCGGGAAAATAAATTGCCGGACCAACTGCCCGCGCCCGATGACCGCGCCGCGATGTTTTTTACCGGCGGCACAACTGGAATTCCAAAAGGCGCCGAGCATTCTCACTATAGTTTGTCGGTGTACGCGCCGTTGACCCACGCGCTCTGGAAATTCAACTTCGATGACCAGACCATCCTCAACGTGGCGCCGATGTTTCATGTCTGGGGTCATCAATTCACGCTGGTTTTTCCGCTCTATTTGCGGGCGACCATGGTTATTGTTCCGGCTTACAGTCCGAAGCTGGTTTTGCAGGAACTGGAACGCAACCGGGTGACGGTATTTGCCGGCGGCCCGGCGGCGATCTTCTTAGGGCTGCTTGCTGCCGAAACCATCGACAGCACCGATCTTTCGGCGCTGGAATATTCTATTGCCGGCGGCTCGGCCTGCTCCGAAGGGTTGCTGGCCCGTTGGCAGGAGCGCACCGGCAACGAAATTTTAGAAGGTTGGGGCATGTCCGAAGGCGCGCCGATCAATTCCAACCCCACCCACGGCGTTAAAAAACGGCTATCCACCGGACCTACCGCGCCCCGCACCGAAATTGATATCGTCGATCTTGAAACCGGAACCCAGGTTCTGGCGCAGGGCGAGAAAGGTGAAATTCGCCTGCGCGGCCCACAATTCACCATCGGCTACCGCAACAAACCGATTGAGACGGCAGCGGCGATCCGGGATGGCTGGCTCTATACCGGTGATATCGGTTATTTCGACGAAGACGGTTATATGTTCCTGGTCGATCGTAAAAAAGAAATGATCATCGTCGGCGGGTTCAACGTCTATCCACGCGAAATCGATGAAGTGCTGGCCAATCATCCGGCTGTCGCCGAAGCTGCGGCGGTTGGCGCGCCAGATGATTTTTCGGGCGAAGTGGTGCGCGCCTTCGTCGCCCTGGTTCCGGGCGGCACAGCAAGCGAACAGGAATTGCTCGATTACTGTGCCGAAAACCTGGTCAAATATAAAATCCCCAAAAGTATCGAAATCCTGGGCGAGCTGCCCAAAAAGGGACCGGGAAAAATCGATAAAATGACCTTAAAAGCCCGCGCCGCCGAAGAGTGACGTAGAATTTATCAGGAATAATTTA
>JABMOP010000052.1 GCA_013204125.1 Rhodospirillales bacterium
CCGATCCCCGCCGGGCCGTCGATCCTGACCGGACGGACCTTGCCGCCGGTCGGCGGCGACACCCAATTTGCCGATATGCGCGCCGCCTTCGATGCGCTATCGGACGATGATAAGGCCTTGGTGGCGGGCCGCATCGGCGAACATTCGCTGTTTCATTCGCGCCGCCGCGACGGTTTCGATGATTTCACCGATGAAGAGCGCGTAACTTGGAAGCCGGTTCCCCAGGCACTGGTGCGCACCCATCCTGAAAGCGGGCGCAAAGCTTTGTTCGCCGGATCACATCTCGGCGCCATTCAAGGCATGGACGATCAAGAGGCCGCGCCGCTGATCGACCGGTTGAACGATCATGCCGCCGAGGACCGTTTCGTCCACACCCATGAATGGGCCTTGGGCGATGTGGTTGTGTGGGATAACCGCTGCGTTCTGCATCGGGGTATGCCCTATGATAAGGCAAAATATGTGCGCAATATGCGGCGCACAACGGTGGCCGGCTTGGGCCTGACCGTCGAGAACGGCGCAGCCGTGGACGAATACGCAGCGGCGCACGCGGCGGGATAATTTAAATTTAGGGGGGTGATCAAATGGCGGATACGGAACTTGGGCTTCATCTTCTCGGGCCTGAAGAACACGCAATTTTGGAACAGCCCTATCCCAAGTTTTCAGCCGAGGAACTAGCCCGCCGCCGCGCCCGGCTGGAGGCCGAAATGGAAGCCGCCGGCGTCGATGCGGTGTTGGTCGCGGAATCTAATTTTGCCGGCACCGCCGGGCAGTGGTTTACCAATTGGCCGTCCACGACCGAGGCGATGCTGGCCATTGTCCCTGGCGAGCAATTGCATCTTTATGTGCAGCATTTCAACCATCTGCCGCACGCGACGAAAATGGCGGACGGCGCGAATGTCGCCTGGGGCGAACAATTCACCATCAAATCCGTAACCGGGTTTATCAAAAATGCGCGCCCGAAAGCCCGCCGCTTGGGCGTCATCGGGCGCTTATCGCCCGGGCAATATCAGGCCGCCGAGGAAGTGTTCGGCGAAATCGTCGATTTCAACCGGGTTTATTTCACCTTGCGCCTGGTGAAATCCGAAGACGAGCTGCGCTGGATGCGGATCGGCTGCCTGTTCACGGATATGGCGCTGGCCGGGCTGGTAGCTGCGGTCCGGCCGGGCAAAAGCGCGCGTGAATTGAAGGCGGCGACACAAGCTCCCTACCTGCCGCTCGGCGGTATGAGCACCATCGAGTTTATTCTTTTGACGTCGATGGATGATCCCGATTGTTGTGTGCCGCCGCAATTCCACGGCAGCCGCAAGGTTCAAGTGGGCGATGCGCTGGTCACCGAAATCACCGCCCATTTTTGGAACTACGGCGGTCAAGTTCTGCGCACCATGTCCATCGGCCAAGATCCTAGCCCGCTTTATAAAGACCTCCACGATGTCGCCGAGGCGATGCTGGCAAAAATCGAAAACGCGCTGAAGCCGGGGTTGACCGCTGCCGAAATTGTTGAAATGTCGTCGATCATCGAAGATGCCGGCTTTTCCATCTGGGATGACCTGGTGCATGGCTATGGCGGCGGCTACCTGGCGCCGGTGCTGGGTTGTGCATCGCGCCCGACGGCGGGGCCAATCCCGGATTTTACCTTTGAGCCCAACATGACTTGTGTTGTTCAGCCAAATATCATCACCACGGATTTTAAGGCCGGAGTGCAGACCGGGCACTTGATGCGGATCACCGAAACCGGCGCCGAGCGGATGCAATTTTATCCGCCCGGAATGATCAAATTATGACCCTGCGCCTCCGTCAAGCGGCGCGATGAACCTCGGAGCGGCGATTGGAACGCATAGCGTTTTTCAGGGAAATGAGCGTTAGGAAGCTGCTTGCCGTGGCGCTGCTGGCGGCCGGGTTTATTGCTGCGGCGATCCTCGGCGTTACGATTTGGCTGGCGACGCCCGGCGGCGGCTGGCTGGCGTTTTGGCCGGTATTTATGGTGCTGGCCGGAGGCTTGGTTGCCCTTTGGCGGCTGGTGGACAAGTTATTGGTGGCGCACGCTTATGATCATCGCAGCCTGCCGGCACGCCCGGAATTTTATGATTTCGGCGACCGCGAACATCCCATGCACTGGCAAGAGATCGGCGGCAAGCGCCTCAAAGATCTGCACTACGTTGTGTTCGATACGGAGACCACGGGATTGCGGCCGTCGGACGGGGACGAAATTATTTCCATCGCCGCCCTACGCCTTGAAGGCGGCGCGCTCGACGAAGCGAACTCTTTCTCCCGCCTCGTCAATCCAGGCCGCCCGATCCCGGAAGGTTCGATCCGTTTCCATGGCATTACCGACGATATGGTTGAGGGTGAGCGGCCTATCGGTGACGTGTTGCCCGAATTTATCGAATTTGTCGGCGATGCGGTTTTGGTGGCGCATAACGCGGCGTTTGATATGCGCTTTTTGGAGATGAAGGAAGACCAATTGGGCATTCCCATCCCCCATTTGGTACTGGATACGCTGCTCTTGTCGGTGTTTTTGGAGCAGCAATCGGAAAATCATTCCCTCGACGCCATCGCCGGGCGCATGGGCATCAGTATCGAGGGGCGCCATACGGCGCTCGGCGACGCCTTGGCGACGGCCAAGGTATTTATGAAATTTCTTGTCCGGTTGGAATCCAGGGGGATCACCACGCTCCGCCAAGCCATCGAGGTTTCGGCGCGGGTCGAGGACGTGCGGAAACTCCGGGGCAAATTCTAATACGTCTAAAATATTTCGCCGCCGAATTCGAAGGCGATGCGCTTGCGCAAGCTTTCGACGGCTTTCAGAGAATCCGATAAGATATCGCGCTCGCGCTCGCTCAATGCACCCGGCGGCACGAAATTGGAAGGCTCGTTTCCAGCACTCAAATCGGCAACCTGCCGGCGCAGCAGCAGAAACGAAATATGCTCGAAGGCGCCCTTTAGATAATCGTGCTCGTCGCTACCGAGTATGTTCCGAGCCGCCAATTCCGCCATACGCGACAGGGTCGAGGTTTTGTCTATACCTGCCAGAAGCGATAGCAGGCGGATGCATTCGACCAAGGGCAATAACCCGCCGAGCTTCAAATTCACTTCGCCCTTATGTTCGGTGTTTTTCCGCTCGGTGGCGAAACGATGGAACCAACGCCGCGCCGTCGCGTGATCCCCATCGGCGGCGTAAAGCGACCTTAAGAACCCTTGGTTCCCTTCGATCAGTTGGGTGGTGTAGCCCCGTAACTCATCGGTCAGCACCGCATCACCCCAAACGCTTTGAAAATCGAAGAAAATATCGCAATGCAGGAGCATCGCCGGTTTTTGCCGGCGGCTCCAATGGGTGATCTGATCTCTCCATTGGGAAATGCTTTTCCGCCACAATGGATTGGTCGCCATAACATGCCCGCGGCAAAATGGCAGACCGATATCGTCCAGATTGCGTGTCATGCGTTCTGCCAATTCAATGAACCAGGCATCGATGTCGCTGTGCCGGTCGTCTGGGTAGTCGGCGAGGATAAAGCCGTTGTCTTGATCCGGGTGAAGCGCATTTTCGCCGCGCCCGCCGGAACCGAGGACGATGACCGAGAACGGCACGGGCGGCGGTCCCCAGCCTTCGCTTTCCAAAGACGCCAGTTCAGCGGCGACAATGCGCGCATGGATATCGGCATTAATATGGGTCAAAAGCGCCTGAATTTCCGGTGCGGACACATTTTCCGCCAGCAATTGAGACGCGAGCCCGGCCTCGGCGGCCTTAATTTCCCGTAAGCCGTCGATGCCGCCGCCGCGCGTCAGATCATCGATCCCGGTCATCAACTCGGCCGTGGCATCGGCCATCGCTTCGTAACGATCGATTAACGCGCAGACCCGGCCATCGGCATCGATAACCGGTAGATGGCGGTGGCCGAAGCGGCGCATGCGCGTGATGGCGACGTATAGCCGTTCTTCCATGCCGATTGTCTCCACCGGCGCCGACATGATGTCATTCACGGGTTGGTCCGCATCGGCGGAAAAAGCGGCGCGGCGCACGATGTCTTGTTCGGTGACGATGCCGACCGGGCGTTGGTCTTCATCGACAATGACAACGGCCGACAGCTTATCCGTGGTCATGACGCCGACAATTTGGCGAAGCGTCGATACGAGAGATGCCGTTCCCGGCGGCCCGCCGACATAATCTTTGACGCGCTTCAAATATAATTCGGTGCTTGCTGCCATTCTATTGTCCGCACCTTTTCGCCGCCGACAGGCCCTAAAAGTTGCGCCGGCTCGGCTCAGTTGAGTTGGACTATCTTTTCGGCGGTTGTCGAACTTTCAACTTCGCCATTCCGCCAAGTGTCCAACGTTGCCTCGGCATCGAGTATTTCGCGAAGTTGGTCACGCACCGCTTTCCATTTGAAGCGCATGGAATTACGCACGATCTCGACATCGAATTCCTTCAGTTCCGGCGCGATCGGCGCCCATTCCAGCAACGCCTCCAAACTGCCTTGGAAGGGGCCTTCGCCTTCGTCCAGGGCATTCCAATCGAGAGATTTGATCCGGCCAATAAATTCGGTGCGATCGGCGGCAAATCCATTGGGCCGCTGGGCCGGGATTTCTTCGCCGGAAAGGGCGCTCTCATAAATATATTGGGCGGCGTCTCTCATTTCGGGCGCGGCTGCACCGGTATCGCGGCCAAGCCGAAGGGCGGCATGAACGGTTAGATCCGACAAGCTGGCGAGATAGATTTCCCACTTGGCGATATTGACCGATTCGGCAAACAAATCGTCTTCCAACAAGGACGTGTACCTGGTGCCTGCCCGCGTCTTAACGTACCCAATCAACGATGTCTGGGCGGCAAACTTGGCGCGGGTCTCGACGAATTTAACCAAGGCATTTGCCGTTGTAATTGGCGGTTCGCGCTGCCAAATTCGAATGCTTTTCAGCGCCATCCCGACGTAAGATACGGTCTCGCGTAGCGCCAGTTTAAAATCCTGAAATTTTTGATTTGCGTGCATTGCCGGAAAATGATACCCGTGATGGATACAAAAATCCCGTAAAAAAAATGGACGGGAAGGGAGCAGCATAAGGAAGGCTGCGGAGGCTCGGTCGGAATATAATAATAGTCACGCGTTGCCGGGCAAAGTCGTGTAACTGGTCTTGTAACTAAACAGGGGTTATTATTATGGCCGATATCACGCCCGAAGTGCGCGCCGCGCACTGGGCAAAAACCAAAAACCTGACCATCATCGTTCTGGTGCTCTGGTTCATTTTCTCCTTTGTCGTGCATTGGTATGCCGACGCACTCAACGCTTTTTCATTCCTTGGATTTCCGCTCGGTTTCTATATGGCCGCACAGGGGTCTTTGATCATCTTCGTCGTACTCATCTTCTGGCTGGCCAATCGCCAGAACAAGATTGATGAGGAATTCGGCGTGGCCGAAGACAACTAGAGATCGAAAGGGAAAAGGAGAAATAAAATGAAAAATACATTTTTAGACAACCTGCCAAAAATATACGGGATGTATACCGGCGGGTTCCTTGTTTTCATCATTCTCATGGCCTTCCTCGAACAAGCGGGGATGAGTGCGGAAGCCATCGGAATCATGTTTGTGGTCTTCACCGTCGTGGTTTATGCGGCGATCGGTTGGTTGTCGCGGACGATGCAGGTTGAAGCCTATTATGTGGCGGGGCGCCAAGTTCCTGCCGTGTTCAACGGCATGGCGACGGCGGCCGATTGGATGTCGGGCGCTTCTTTCGTGGCAATGGCCGGCGGCATTTATTTCGGCGGTCATGGCTATCTCGCCTTTGTTGTCGGCTGGACCGGCGGCTACGTGCTTGTGGCGTCTCTGATGGCGCCTTATCTGCGAAAATTTGGCTGTTATACGGTTCCCGATTATATCGGTACCCGTTACGGCGGAAATACAGCGCGTCTTATGGCGGTGATTATTCTGGTGGTTGCATCCTTCACCTATGTGACGGCGCAGATCAACGCCACCGGCACAATTGCTGCCAGGGCCTTGCAGATTCCGTTCGAGGTTGGCGTCTATTTCGGCCTTTTGGGCATTCTGCTCTGTTCCATGCTCGGCGGTATGCGCGCCGTCACCTGGACGCAGGTTGCGCAATATATCGTGCTGATCATCGCCTATCTGGTGCCCGTCTTCTGGATGTCTTCCAAGCAGGGTTTCGGCATTTTTCCGCACTTCGAATACGGTGCTGCGATCGCTCGGATCACCGAATTGGAAACCTTGCACAAGGTCGGCGTATTGACGGCGGCCAAGATTGGCAGTCTCAGCGCGCTTTCCGTCCAACACGCGACGGCCGGGACCGGGATGGCCAGTTGGAAGTTTGTTACCTTGGTCGCCTGCATGATGGCCGGTACGGCGTCTCTGCCACATATCTTGATGCGCTACTTCACCACACCTTCGGTGAGAGATGCACGCAATTCGGTGGCTTGGTCGCTATTGTTCATCTTCCTCCTATATTTCACGGCTCCTGCCTTGGCGACTTTCACCAAACTGCAAATTCTTGATCCGAATCTGGCGACAGGCATTATCGGCAAGTCCTTTACACAGGTGGCGTCGTTGGACTGGATCCAGAAATGGAGCAATGTCGGCTTCTTGAAGATCATCGATTCCAACCATGATGGCATCTTGCAGATCAACGAATTTTTCATGCGCGGCGATATTGTCGTGCTGGCAACACCGGAAATCGCCGGGTTGCCGTACGTGATCTCAGGATTGGTCGCTGCCGGCGGTATGGCAGCGGCAATGTCCACCGCCGATGGTCTTCTTCTGGCAATCGCCAACGCGCTGTCGCATGATCTTTATTATAAGATTATCGACCCGCAGGCGGATACGAGGAAGCGTCTTCTTACGGCGCGCGTGCTGTTGCTTGTGCTCGGTCTGGCCGGCGCGTTTATTGCCAGCCTTAAGTTGACCAGTATCCTTGGGGCCGTGGCCTGGGCGTTCGATTTTGCCTGCTCGGGCTTGTTCTTTCCCCTGGTGCTCGGCATCTGGTGGAAGCGTGCCAACAAAGAAGGTGCGATCGCCGGTATGGTGCTCGGCTTCCTGGCCGGCTTAGCCTATCTGATCTACGTACACTTCATGGGCGGTACGCCGTGGTACGGCATCGACCATCTACGCTTCGGAATCATCGGCATGCCGGTGAGTTTGATTGCCATGGTGGTTGTGACGCTGATGACCAAGGAGCCTGATGCGGAAACGCAGGCGATGGTCGATGAAATGCGCATTCCGAGAGGCGAAACGGTAATTTCTCAGCAACAATGATCCGAGAACAATGATCGTTTTCCGGGGCGGAGCTTGTCTTCGCCCCGGATTTTTTTTATTTATCGGGCGAGACTGTATAGCCGGTAATCAATAAGGGGACGCGGCCACATGACCGATGCCTTTCCGCTCTGGGTGATCGCCCTGGATTATACCTTCGGTGCCATCATGTGGACGCTGATCGGGCGCTTCGCGATGGGGCTCTTCCTGCCCGAAAATTCCACATTCTTTTTCATGCAATTTTTTGTGCGCGCCACCAACCCGTTTGTACGCCTCTTCCGTTTCATTACGCCCAGCTTTCTGATCCTACCCTTGGTGCCGTTGTATGTTGCATGGTTTTTCTTCATGTTCCGATTTTATCTGATGCCCTGGCTCCTGGGCTATGAGGTCATGGGCATGCTGTCTTTCCCGCTCGAAGGCGAAATCGCGCGCGCGATCTATAGCTTCGGAAAATAGCGAACACCATTCTCAATTTTTGAACCGTTGCGCTTGTTTTGCGGCACCTCAAAGCTAAACTGCGGGAATGCCAAGGGGGAGTAGTAAATGGCGCAAAGCAAAACCGATAAGTTAAAAATTCAAGGCGCTGACATCGAAGTGGAGATATTGGGGCGCGGTAAGCCGCTGGTGCTACTCCATAGTGAAGGCGATTACGAAGCCGCCTCAAAGGTGGTCCAGCATCTTTCGATGAAACACAAAATCTATATGCCGCGCATGCCCGGTTTCGGTAAATCCACCTTGCCCGATTGGGCGCGGTCCATCGATGATATCTCGTACATGTATCTGGATCTTTTGGATCATTACCGATTGGAAAAAGTGCCGGTGCTTGGATTTTCCGTTGGCGGCTGGATCGCTGCGGAAATGGCGACAAAAAGCTGCGCCCGTATCGGCGGCTTAGGGCTGGTCGGCGCCTTGGGCGTCAAATTCGGCGGCGCCTATGATCGCGATATCGAAGATATTTATTACCACACGCGGGAAAAAGTGGCGGCCGTCAGGTTTCACAATCTGGCGCTTGATCCACGCGCCGATTTATCCGGCCTATCGGAGCGCCAAGCCATTGCCATCGCCCGCCAACAAGAACATATCGCCAAGCTGTGCTGGGACCCTTACTTCCATAACCCGGCGTTGAAATATCGCTTAAGCCGAATTTCGGTGCCGACCTTGGTGGTCTGGGGCGCCAAGGACCAATTGACCAAACCCAAATACGGCCGCGCCTATGCCAAGCGTATCAAGGGCGCCAAATTCGCCGCCATTGCCAATGCCGGCCATTATCCGCATATCGAACAACCGGATGAATTTTTGAGACAGCTTAAATTATTTGTCCGCTGAAGAAGGGGAGCCTAGCCAATGGAACTTTATCATTTTACCGAAATGCCCTGGCCGCATTTGCCGCCGGACGAAGAATTCACGTCCATGCGGGTGAACCTGCCGAGCAGCGTCTATGACCCGGTAATAGGCGCCGATCTTTATCATTCCTATCTCGATCAATATGTGCTGGCCGACAGGCTCGGGCTCAACTGCATGGTGAACGAACATCATCAAACGGCCACCTGCCTTAGCCCGTCCGGAGCGCTGCAGATGGCTATCCTGGCCCGCGAAACCAAGAACGCGCGGCTTTGTATCCTCGGCAATCCGATTGCCAATATGGCCGACCCAATCCGCTGCGCCGAAGAAATGGCGATGATCGACAATATATCGCACGGCCGCTTGGAATGTGGCTTCGTGCGCGGCGTGCCGTATGAATTATTTTCCTCCAACCGTAATCCGACCGAAACTTCGGAACGGCTTTGGGAATCTATTGATCTGGTTATCAAGGCCTGGACCACCCATGACGGGCCCTTCAATTACGAAGGCAAATGGATCCATAAACGCCAAGTGAATGTGTGGCCGCGCCCCTATCAGCAGCCGCATCCTCGGATTTGGACGACGGGTGGTTCCAGCCTCGCCCATGCCTGCCGTTCGATCGAGCGCGGCTTTACCTTCGCCATGTTCCTAACACCCGCCGACAAAATGGCGAAAATGTTTAATGGGGTGCGCGATTTTTGCCGGGACAAAAACTTGCCGCAACCGGCCGACGATCAATTCGCCTTCATGCCCCTGGTCGCCGTCGGCGAAACCGAGGAAGAAGCGCGCAAAATGATCGATAAGGTGTTCTGGTACGTCACCCATAACAAGGCCGAATTGCAATTCCGGGCGCCGCCGGGTTATGTGGAAACGGAGTTATTCGCCAAATTCGTGACCGGCGAATTTACCGGCGGGCGGACCGACGCCATTCGCACCCAGGGCATGGAATATTTCCGCGATAACCACGTGGCGATCTATGGTACACCCGAAAGTGTGGTCAAACAGATCAAGGATCTGTACCGCAAAGTCGGTGGTTTCGGCCATTTAATCGCGATGCTTCATTCGGGCGATATGAGCTTCAACATGACCAAAAAAAGCATGACCTTGTTCGCCAAAGAAGTCATGCCGCACATAAAGCATCTGGGTTCCATCAGCCCGGAATTTGGGCCGCTGGCGGACCGCAAGAAAACGTCTAAACGGAAAAAGAAAAAGGCAGCTTGATCGACACCTAAACCGCCATCTAAAATCAACGGTAACAACAAACGCCAGGGAACACATTCATTGGCCAATCAATCACAACCTGCCTCAGCCATCCGGCTGGCCGCTGATATCGGCGGCACCTTCACCGATATTGCCTCGTTCGATGAAAAAACCGGACGGCTGAGTTTCGGTAAAAAGCTATCGACGCCCGATAGCCTGGTCGATGGTATCGAAGCCGGCGCCGATGAGGCGGGCGCCGATTTTGCCGAAGCGGGCTTGTTCCTGCATGGCAGCACCATTGCCATCAACACGATGCTGGAACGCACCGGCGCTAAAACCGCGCTGGTTATCACCGAAGGTTTCCGCGATGTCTATGAGATTGGCCGGGTCAACCGCCCCGATGCCTACAATCTTTATTTCAAAAAGCACGAACCGCTGATCGAACGCGCATTGCGTTTTGAAGTGAACGAACGGATGTATGCGGAAGGCGAAGTTTACCGCCCTCTGATTGATGCGGAAGTCGAAGCGCTGGCGACGCGGTTGGGCGAAATGGGCATCGAAGCGACGGCTATTTTGTTTTTGCATTCCTATCGCAATCCGGACCACGAAATACGCGCCAAAAAAATATTCGAGCGCATCAATCCCGATATGTTTGTTTCGGTGTCGCACGAACTAAGCCAAGAATATCGGGAGTTCGAGCGCACATCGACGGTCGCCGCCAACGCCTATATCGGACCGAAGGTGCGCGACTATTTGAGCGGTATCGAAGCTCGCATTGCCGGCGCCGGTTTCAATGGCTCCTTCCTGGTGGTGCAATCGACGGGCGGGCTCTATGAAGTGGCGCAAGCCAAAACCGATTGCGTCCATATGCTGGAATCAGGGCCTGCCGCCGGGGTCATCGGCACCAAAGCTTTGTGCGATGTGCTTGAAATTGAAGACGCTATTTCATTCGACATGGGCGGCACCACGGCAAAATCCGGCGTCATTTACCAAGGCACGCCTTTAACCACCGGCGGCGCCCTGATCGGCGGCTATGACCGGGCACTGCCTATTCAAGTGGCGATGATGGATATTTTCGAGGTTGGCACCGGCGGTGGCTCGATTGCCCATTTGAGCGAAGGCGGATCGCTGCGGGTCGGGCCTGAAAGCGCCGGCGCCCAGCCCGGCCCGGTATGCTACGGCCAGGGCGGCGAGGAGCCGACGGTCACCGACGCCAATCTTATTCTCGGACGCTTGGCGGTGGACCGCTTCCTCGGCGGCGACATGCGCCTGGATTTAGAGGCCGCCGAAAAGGCGATGAAAATCAAGGTCGCCGATCCGCTGGGCTTAAGCGTGACCGAGGCCGCCGACGGTATTTTGCGCATCGCCAACACCGCCATGTCCTACGCGGTCAAGGGCGTCACCACCGAGCGCGGATACGATGCCGCCAGCTTCGCCATGGTCGCCATCGGCGGCGCCGGGCCTTTGCATGCGTCCGATGTTGCGCGCGAAATTGGTATGGGCCAAATAATTATTCCACAAGCACCCGGTTATTTTTCCGCCTTTGGCATGTTGTTTTCAGATTTGCGCTACGATTATGTGCGCACTTGGCCGGTGCGGCTTGCCGACGCAGACTTTGCGGAGATCGAACCCATTTACGGCGAAATGGAAGATACCGGGCGCGCCGCCATCGAACGCACATCGGTAAAATCGGGCGAAATTGTGATCACCCGCGCCGCCGATATGCGCTATGTCGGGCAGGAACATGCGGTGACGGTCGAATTGCCGCTGGCGCTGTTCAAAGCCCAGGACCGGGACGGCATCAAAGCTGAATTCGACCGCGTTCATAAAATCCGCTATGGCACTTCGGCGCCGGCCGAGCGCGCCGAAATTGTCAGTCTCCGCAGCGCCATCACTGGTTTGATGCAAAAACCGCCGCTGGAAACCATTCAAGAAGGCGCCGAGACGCCGCCGGACGCAGCCCTTACCGGAACGCGGCCTGTCTATTTCACCGAAGCGGGCGGCTTTATTGAAACACAGACTTATGACCGCGATCTTCTTTTGGCGGGCAACCAAATTGACGGCCCGGCGGTTATCGAAGAACACGCTTCGACGACCATCGTTGCGCCCGGCGATAAAGTTTCGGTCGATGGTCTTGGTAACTTGATGATATCAGCGCATGGAGTGAGCCGATGACAGGCGATAAATATCCTGCCACCAATCCGGTGACCACCGAGATCGTGCGCAATGGCGTCATCGCCGTGACCGAGGAAATGAAGACCAACCTCATGCGGACGGCCTACAACACCATCATTTACGAAGCCTTGGATTTCACCACCGGACTTTTCACCAACGAGGGGGAGACCATTTCCATCGGCATCGGCCTGCCGATGTTTATTCGCGGTATGTCGGAAACCGTGAAAGCGAAGATCAATCACTTCGGCTATGACAATATCAAACCCGGCGATATTTTGGTCACCAATGATGCCTATACAACAGGCAGCCATTTGAACCACGTCACATTTTCGCTACCGCTTTTTGAAGATGGTGAGTTGATAGCTTTTGCCTGTTGCATGGCCCATTGGATTGATATCGGCGGCACGCTTGGCGGTATGACCACTGATATTTTTTCCGAAGGGTTGCAAATCCCGATCTGCAAATATGCGGATCAAGGCGAGGTCAATACGCTTTTGGAAGATATCATCCGTATGAACGTGCGCGTCCCGGCGCGCGCCATGGGCGATCTTCGGGCTCAACTTACGGCGATCAAAACCGGGGAGCGGCGTTTCCTGGAACTCGTCCATCGCTATGGCAAGGACGCGGTGCTGCAATCGATTGCCGCTATTATGGACAATTCAGAAGCCGCCGCCCGCCAACACACCCTGACCATTCCGGACGGTGTTTACGAAGCCGAATCCTATATGGACGACGACGGCGTCACCATCGGCAAGCCGGTCCCTATTCGCGTCCGCGTCGAAGTTAAGGGGGATGAGCTGACCGTCGATATGACCAATGTTTCCGAACAAGTACGCGGGTTTTATAATTCCGGCGCCACCGCCGGTTATGCCTGCGCCCAGGTCGCGTTCAAATGCCTAACCTCACCGACCGATTACCCGATCAATGATGGCTCTTTCCGCAATCTCAATGTGATATTGCCGCCGGGAAAAGTGGTCAGCGCGGTGCGCCCCGCGGCCATGCGCTGGTGGATGACGTTCCCGATGACCGTGGTCGATACGGTGTTCAAAGCCATGCAACCGGCTATCCCCGACCGGGTGATCGCCGGCCACCATGCGGATTTAGTAGTCTGCATGCTGCACGGCATCAATCCCAAGACCAAAGAATTCTATATGTCCAGCTTCGGCCCGCAAGGCGGCGGTTGGGGCGCCAAGCAAAGTGAGGACGGTGTTTCAGGCACCGTTTGCATCAATGACGGCGACACCCATAACAGCCCCAACGAGCAGACCGAAGCCAAATCGCCGGTCATTGTGGAACGCTATGCGCTTATTCCCGATTCCGGCGGCGCCGGTGAATATCGGGGCGGATTGGGCGTCGAGCGGGTCGTGCGTGCGCGCTTCGATGCGGTCTTCAACACCCAAGTTGACCGCGTCCATTGCGCGCCTTGGGGCCTAGAAGGCGGCGGCGATGCTATGGGCAATAGCGTCGCGTTGGAACTGGACGGTGAATGGAAAGATGATTTCGCTAACGCCAAGGTGCTGACGGCGCATTTGAAAGCCGGCGAAGCCTTTAATCTACGTTCCGGCGGCGGCGGCGGGTATGGATCACCATCTGCAAGGCCGCCGGAAAAAGTTCGCTACGATGTTGAACAAGGGTATGTATCGCCTGAAAAAGCGAAAGAGCTTTATGGCGTTGTGGTCGATCCGGAAACTTTTGAATTGGATGAAGCTGCAACCAAAAATTTACGCGCAGCAATGGCCACGCCATGAGCGAAGCAATCGGATTTATCGGTGTCGGCAATATGGGCGGGCCTATGTGCCGCAATTTGCTTCAAGCCGGCTATGAATTGACGATATACGATATCGATGAAGAAGCGCTTAAGCCCCTGGTTGAGCTTGGCGCTACGCGGGCGGATACTCCGGCGGCGGTGGCATCGGCGGTTGAAATTGTGCTGGTCAGCCTGCCGACCCCCGATATTGTGCGCCAAATCGCGCTCGGTCCCAGCGGCATCTCTTCGGGCAACCGGGTCAATACTTATATCGACTTGTCGACCACCGGCCCCAAGGCCGCCGAGGAAATTTCGGCAGCCCTGGCCGATCATGATATTGCGACGGTCGATAGCCCGGTAAGCGGCGGCGTATCGGGCGCAATTGCCGGCACGGTTGCGGTGATGGCCGCCTGTTCCGAAGATCATTTGGCGCGTGTGCGGCCGATATTGGAAGTGATCGGCAATGTTTTTCATGTCGGCGAAACGCCGGGCCTTGGCCAAACCATGAAGCTTGCCAATAATTTATTATCGGCGACGGCGCTCGCCATTTCATCGGAGGCCATGGTTATGGGCGTTAAGGCGGGGCTCGATCCCCGCATCATGCTCGACGTCATAAATGCCGGGTCCGGTAAGAACACCGCGACCGATGGAAAGTTTGCCGGCGCCATCATTCCGCGCAGCTTTGATTTAGGATTTTCGGTCGGCTTGATGCACAAAGACGTCAAATTGTGCCTGGAAGAAGGCACTGCCATGGGCGTTTCCATGGATTTGGCGGCCACCGTTGGCGATATGTGGGACCGCGCATTGGACGAGCTTGGCGCCAATGCGGATTTTTCCGAAATTGTCAAATGCGTCGAAACGCGTTCCGGCGTCGAAGTAAAGCTGCCCGATTAGGGAAAAAGGGGACGGCACAAGATGACCGCCTTAGAACCTTACGAAATTTACGCGATCAAATACGCCCATTTGGAACGGCGGCGTTCCGAAAACTTTATCGGCGGCGATCCCCATGACGGCCCGATGCCGCTGGATTATTTCGTTTGGGCGATCACCGGGGCGAATGGAACCTATATACTGGATACCGGTTTCGATAAATCCCAAGCGAAATTACGGGGGCGTCAATTATTGCTCGATCCCGGCGAAGGATTGAAGCGCATCGGCATCGACGCCGGGCAAGTGGAAGACGTCATCATCAGCCACATGCATTACGACCATGCCGGCAATCACGATCTCTTTCCGAAAGCCCGCTATCATCTGCAAGACAGCGAAATGGCGTTTTCGACCGGCCGCCATATGTGTGATGAAGCCTCGTCGCATCCGTTTTCTGTCGATGACGTGACCCAAATGGTGCGCCGCGTATTTGCCGGGCGTGTCCAATTTCACGACGGCGACGGCGAAATAGCCCCCGGCCTCAGCGTGCATAAAATTGGCGGCCATACCATGGGATTGCAGGTTACGCGCGTCTGGACGGCGCGCGGCTGGGTGGTCTTGGCTTCGGACGCCGCGCATTTTTATGCAAATATGTATGAGGCGCGGCCGTTTCCCATTGTCTATGATGTCGATGAGATGCTGGCGGGGTTCAAAACTATCCAGGCCCTCGCTTCGTCGCCGGATCACGTCATTCCCGGCCACGATCCGTTGGTGCTCAGCCGCTACCCGGCGTTTGCACCGGATCTTGAAGGCATTGTCGCGCGGTTAGATGTGGAACCCGAACCAGCAATGTGATTAACTTTATTCCATAAAAATTAGGTCAGGGAGAAATGGATCATGGACGACGCCATCAGATGGCCCAAAAAAACCAGGGAAATTCATAGCAATCATTTTGATTCAACCGTCTGGAACGATTTTAAGTTCCGCGACGATGATATTTTTATCGCCACTTGGGCTAAGGCCGGCACCACTTGGGTCCAGCAAATTCTTAGCCAATTGATATTCAACGGCGAAGAAGGCTTGGCGGTTGCCGATATGTCACCCTGGCTGGATTTGCGGATACCGCCCAACGAAGTGAAATTGGCGGCCCTAGAAGAACAAACCCATCGCCGTTTCATAAAAACGCATTTGCCGGTTGATGCATTGGTCTTTTCAGAAAAGGCCAAATACATCTATATCGCCCGCGATGGCCGGGATGTGTTGTGGAGTGTCTATAATCATCATTCGACGGCCAATGATTTTTGGTACGAAGCGTTGAACGATACACCGGGTCTCGTTGGCCCGCCCATGGGCCGTCCGGTAGATTCCATTATCCAATATTACCATGACTGGCTTGATAAGGACGGTTATCCCTTCTGGTCGTTTTGGGAAAATATTAGAACATGGTGGGAAATCCGCGATCTGCCCAATGTGAAGCTCATTCATTTCAGCGCCCTCAAAAAGGACATGCCGGGCGAAATTCGCGCCATAGCAGAATTCATTGATATTCCCATCGACGAAAGCAAATGGGACGAAATTCTTCATCATTGCAGCTTCGATTATATGAAAGCTAATGCCACGGCCAGCGTACCTTTGGGCGGCGCCTTTTGGGATGGCGGCGCCGAACAATTCATCCACAAGGGCGAAAATGGGCGTTGGCGCGACATGCTGAGCGATGAAGATAGCGCCAAATATGAAAACATGGCGGTGGCCGAATTGGGCGAAGACTGTGCCCGCTGGCTGGCGAGCGGCGAGCTTCCCTAATCCAGATTGTTGCTTGAGGCTCGCTTTGCGATAATTTAGAAGGCTTCGTCAATAAGAACTTCATTCATAAATGTAAAAGAGAAACAGGCGATGGCTACTAAATCTTTAAATCTGGTTACCGTAAAACACCGTATTGCGGCAGAGGAACGGTCCCTTTCGAATAAACACCGAGGCGGTGTCCTTTGGTTTACCGGCCTTCCGGGGTCGGGAAAATCGACGCTCGCCATTGAAACTGAACATAGATTGTTCCAACTTGGCCGGCAGGTATACGTCCTGGACGGCGATAATGTTCGCCAAGGTTTAAGTTCCGATCTTGGTTTTTCGCCGGAAGACCGCACCGAAAATATCCGCCGCATCGGCGAAGTTGCGGCGCTGTTCGCCGATGCCGGTCTGATCGTCGTGACCGCGTTCATTTCACCTTACCGGGAAGACAGGGAAATTGCCCGCAAAGCGGCCGGCGACTTATTTCACGAAATTTACATCGATGCCGATGTCGCAACCTGTGAGGGCCGCGATCCAAAAGGCCATTGGAAATTGGCACGGGCGGGAAAAATTCCTGAATATACCGGCGTATCGGCGCCTTACGAAGATCCCGAAAAACCGGAATTCGTAGTCGATACGCAAAATTTGTCGATCAATGAATGCGTTGATGAGCTTGTCCAATATATCGAACAAAAGCTCGTTGTTTAGCGCGTATTTCAAAGGGTAGGGGGCGCCGGTGATACGTCTGCACAGCTCAATGGCATCTGTGAACGGCTACAAAGTGCGCATTCTATTGTCGATCTTGGGGCTCGAATACGAACTGGTCGATATCGACATGGCCGGGATGGAACATAAGAAAGAGCCTTTTCTCTCCCTCAACCCGTTTGGCCAGATGCCGGCCATGCAGGACGGCGATTATCAGATCGCCGATTCGCACGCTTGCCTGACCTATCTTGCCCGCAAATATGGCGGCGATGATTGGCTGCCGAGCGATGCCGAGGGCCAAGCCAAGGTCGCCGAATGGATGTCCAAATCGGCCAACGAGGTGCATCAAGGCCCGTGGATGGCGCGCGCCAAGGTCCGCCGGCCAGATGCTATTACCCTATCGGATGAAGAAATCCACGCCCGCTGCGATCATATTTTGGGATTGATGGACGCACATTTGAAAGATCGCGATTGGCTGGCGCTGGACCGGGCCAGCATCGCCGATATTTCTTGTTTTGCGCCCATTTCGTTCCTGCCCGACAGCGGCTATGCCACCGATAAATGGGCGAACGTAACGGCTTGGCTCGAACGGGTAAAATCTATTCCCGGCGCCATCGATGCGGACGGCAAAGCGTATGGGTGATTTGTTTTAGCCCGCTTCGCGTAAGGCAGCTTCGAACAAAACCATCACTTCCTTGGCGAATTTCCACATATTTTCTTCGCGGTCGGCTGAGCCGGTTTCGATGGTTATCACCCGATCTACCGGGCCGGAAATGGCGATGCAGCTATGGCCCGCATCATCGCCGTAACGGTTGCCCGTCGGTCCCGCGGCGCCGGCTTCGGCGAGACCCCAAGTGGTGCCTAAAACGTCCCGCACGGTGGCGGCGGCTATTTTGACGAACGGCTCGCTCGCCGAACGGATGCCCGGGTGATCGTCCAAGCTAAATCCGATGAAGGCTTCACGCGAAATATGGGTATAGACAGCGGCGCCGCCGACAAAATACGCCGACGCGCCGGGGATCGACAAAAGCGCCGCCGAAACCAGCCCGCCGGTGGAAGATTCAGATACGCCGACCGTATCGCCCCGGTCTTTCAGCAACTGGCCGACCGTTTCGGCCATCTCTGTCAGTACATTCATGTTCGAATTCCCTTGGGTTGGTGCATTTGCCTGTCTGGACGCGGCTCTTAAGACTGATATGATGTTAATGGGGGCGCGAATAAATAAAAAGGGAGTTCGGTTATGGGCATGACGATGTCGGAAAAAATCCTGGCCGGCCATTCGGGCAAGGATAAGGTCGGTCCCGGCGAATATGTCACCGCGACCATTGATGTGATGATGGGCAACGACGTCACCTTTCCGGAAGCCTGCCGCAATCTCAACGATATTGGGCTCACCAGTTTCGCCGATCCGGACAAAGTGGTGGTTTGCGTTGATCATTTTATTCCGGCAATGACCGCCAAGCATGCTGAATTGCATACCCAAATTCGCAAATATGTCGCCCAATTCGGCGTCAAACATTTCTATGATGCGGGCGTTGGTATCGAACACACGGTGTTGCCGGAAAAAGGCCACGCCCATCCGGGTCACCTCATCATCGGCGCCGATTCTCATTCGACCACCTATGGCGCGCTTGGCGCAGCGGCGACCGGCATGGGCGCATCGGAACTGGCCTATTCCATGTACAAAGGTTCCAACTGGTTCCAGGTGCCCGAAACCATCAATTTTGTGCTGGACGGGCAATTGTCGCCGGGGGTGACTTCCAAAGACGTGATGCTGGCGCTTTTGGGGCAACACACCACCGACAAGGCGCAATATAAGGCGATCGAATTTACAGGTTCCGGGGCATCGGCGTTGAGCGTCGAAGCGCGCATGACGATGTGCAATACGGGCGTTGAAATGGGCGCCAAGTTCGCGATGTTCGCGGCGGACGAAAAAACCATCGAATATTTATCGACGCGCACCGACGCCAAAATTGAAACCTTCGGGCCCGATGCGGATGCGGAGTATTGCGAAACCCATCATATCGATTGTGCGGCGTTAGAGCCTCAAGTCGCCTTTCCCCATAATCCGGATAATGTGAGATCCATGTCTGAAGTCGGCGACGTGCCGGTACAGCAAGCCTTTATCGGGTCCTGCACCAATTCCAGGACCGAAGATCTGGAAGCCGCTGCAAAAATATTAAAGGGGCGTAAAGTTGCTCCCGGCACAAGGCTTTTGGTTATCCCAAGTTCGCAAGAAGTGATGATGAATATAACCAGAAGCGGCGTCCTCAACGTATTTGTTGAAGCCGGCGCAATGATTGCGCCGCCGGGGTGCGGGCCGTGCGGCGGCGGATCGACCGGGGTGTTGGGCGCCGGTGAAAACGGTATCTCCAGCACCAACCGCAATTTTCAAGGCCGCATGGGTAGCACCGAAGCCTTCAACCATCTGGCATCGCCGGAAACGGTGGCGGCTTCGGCGATCGAAGGCAAAATTGCCGATCCCAGAAAATATATCGGCTGAGGCGGAAAGGAAGATCAAAATGCCCTCAACAAACACCATCGTGGTCGAAGGCAAAGTCTGGAAATTCGGCGATGACATCAATACCGATTTCATGTCGCCGAGCTTTTCCAAGCACATGGAATGGGAAGAACAGAAAAAAACCGTCCTCCATATTCACAAAGGGTTTACCGCCGGCGTCCAGCCCGGCGACGTGATTGTCGGCGGCGCCAATTTCGGCTGCGGCTCTTCCCGTCAACAAGCGCCGGCGAATTTGAAAATGCTCGGCATTGGCTGCGTTGTCGCCGAATCCTTCGGTCGCATATTTTTCAGAAATGCGGTCGCCATCGCTTTGCCGGTGCTGGCCTGTCCCGGCATTTCCGAAGCCTTCGACGAAGGCGATGAATTGGAGCTGGATTTTGAAAAATCAGTAGTCAAAAACCTGACCAAGGGGACGGAACTTAAGGGCGCGCAAATGCCGGAAGATTTATTAAAAATCGTCCGCGCCGGCGGCGTTATGGCTGTTTTGAAAGAAGAAGCCGCCGCCTCGGCATAAGAAAACCCGGCGTTTAAACCGGGCTTTCCTAGCTTTAGGCTTCTGCCTTACCGGTGATAGGCTTCCGCCCTACCGGTGAATAGCATTAGCGCTTTTTATTATCATCATCGTTATCGTCATCGTTGTGGTGCCGGCCCATTCTATGACCACCCTGCATTTCGTCTTGGGTGATATTGCCGTCACGATTGCGGTCCATCCTATCTGTCATATGTTTGGTGATGCGTCCGATCTCCGCTTCGGTCACTAAGGCGTCGCCGTCATTATCGAGGGCTTGGAAATGATCGACCATACGTTCTTTCATATGCTCGGTCCAAAGACCCTGAAACTCGTCCAAGGACAATTTCCCGTCGCCGTTTTTATCATATTTGGCGATTTGATCTTTTTGCAGCTTGGCTATTTCCGCCGCCGTGATGGTGCCGTCTTTGTCGGCATCGAATTGTTCCATCATTCCGGTGCCCATACCGCCGCCCATACGGCCACTCATACCCCGATGACCGCTCATGCCCATATGGCCACCCATACTGGTGCCCATTTTGCTGTAACCGCCCCGCTTGCTTTCGTGGGCTTGGCCGACAGTGGCTGCGCCGATGGCGATGACGGACCCGACGGCCAATGCGGCAATGGTGAATTTGTATCCGGTTTTCATAATTTGTATCCTTCTGAAAATTTTGAACCAGATACAAATTTACTTCGGCTTTGTCGCAGCCCTATGTCATTGGCCCGATAAACGGTCCCGTATCATCGCAGTTTCCCTTTTTGCGACAGTTTGATACAAAATTTTGAGGTCATTCAGTACAAACGGGGTTTTAATGCTGGCGTGAATATCGGGCAGGACAATTTATGAACGAGCAGCCGCATATTTTGGTGGTGGACGATGATCGCGAAATCCGCGATTCTTTGGCCAAATATCTGACCAAGAACGAATACCGGGTCAGTATCGCTGCCGATGCGCGCGCGGCGCGTAAAATTTTAAGCGCGGCTTCTATCGATCTTGTGGTTTTAGACATCATGATGCCGGGCGAAGACGGGTTGTCGCTTTGTCAGTATATACGGCAAAGTTCCGACCTGCCGGTGATCCTGTTGACGGCCAGGGATGACGATATGGACCGTATCGTCGGCCTGGAAGTGGGCGCCGATGATTATGTCACAAAGCCCTTCAACCCAAGAGAGTTGCTTGCCCGGATCAAGACGGTGTCCCGGCGCACCAACGCGCTGCCGCCGCGCATGCGCCCGGTGCAGGAAAAAACCGTGCGTTTCGCCGATTGGACGTTGAATTTATCGCAACGCGAACTCATCGGCGCCGACGGCGTGGCGGTGCCGTTAAGCGCTGCCGAATTTCAACTGTTGTCCGCCTTCTTGGATCATCCGCGCATGGTGTTGAGCCGCGATCAGCTTCTCGACATAACCAGCGGCCGTGAAGCCAGGGTATTTGATCGTGCCATAGACAATCAGGTGAGCCGCCTGCGCCGGAAGGTTGAGGTGGATCCACAAATACCGGTCCTGATCAAAACCGTACGCGGCGGCGGTTACATGTTCACCGGAGAGGTGGAACGCGCATGAGATTTCTTTGGCCCAGAAGTTTGGCGGGGCAACTGACTGCGGTGTTGTTGGTTATTTTGGTCTCTGCCCAGGCGGTGATTTTGATCATTTTGCATGACGAACGGCGTTTGGCGTTGAAATTCGCTGCCCGTCAGTACGTGTTGACGCGAATCGTCGCCGTTGTAAAATTGATGGAAGAGGCGCCGCCCAACCTGCACGGCGCCATACTCGCCTCGGCCAGCACGCCGGGCGCGGAGTTCCGTGTGTCCGCCAGCCCGGCGGTGGCGGCGCATAAAAAAAAATTCGACGATGATGATGAAGAAGATCGCCTGAGCCGAAATTTGTCACGGCGATTGGCCGCCTTTCTGGGCGCCGAAAATCGAGACGTTCGCGTCATCGTCATCGAAAGCGAAGACGATGATCACATATCCATTGGTGGTTGGCGCGAGGGACGGCCGTTTGCCCGCATGTTCGGCGAGCCGTCCTCCCGGTCCGGGGATGATCGCCACAGCCGCATGCGTAATCAAATGCACATGGCTAATACCAGCGGGCTTGTTGTTTCATTGCGTCTTTCGGGCGGCCGCTGGCTCAACGCCACCACGCGTATCCCGCCGCCGGACATGACCATCGCTGTTTCCTCGGTGATCGCAATGGGCGTCGCCGGGCTGCTTCTCATCTTGATCGCCGTATTAATGGTGCGAAGGGTGACCAGACCCATGGTGCGCATGGCGCATGCCGCGGAACGCTTGGGCCGCGGCGAAGATGTGTCCCGCTTGCCCGAAGAAGGGCCATCGGACATTCGCGGCACGACGCGCGCGTTCAATGATATGCGGGAACGGTTGGAACGGTTTGTCACTGACCGGTCGCGTATGCTGGCGGCAATCACTCACGATATCAGGACACCCATTACGTCGCTTCGTCTGCGCGCCGAAATGGTGGAGGACGAGGAAACCAGACAACGGATGCTGGAAACTCTGGAAGAAATGCAGCAAATGACCGAAGCTGCGTTGGATTACGCCCGCGAAGACGCGGCCAAAGAGGATACCCGCGCTGTCGATCTTGGCGCGCTGATCGACGCTTTGAGCGAAGACCTTAAAAGCCTGGGCCGGGATGTGACCTTCGAAGGTGATGGCCGGATCGTCCTCCGTTGCCGCCCAGCGGCGCTGCGCAGAGCGATCCGCAATGTCGTGGAAAATGCCGTCCGTTATGGGAAACGGGCAGTCGTCAGTCTTGATGAAACCGCCGGCAAGGTTTCGGTATATGTGGATGATTTTGGGCCGGGCATTCCGGACGGCGAACAGGATCGGATATTCGAGCCTTTCGTCCGCCTGGAGGAATCGCGGAGCAAGGATACCGGGGGTATTGGCCTCGGCCTGGCCATAGCGCGCAGCATCGTGCGCGGCCATGGCGGCGATATAGAAATAGAAAACCGCAACGAAGGCGGCGCGCGGTTCATCTTGTGGCTGCCTAAGAGCGAAAAATAACCCAACCGGTCTTTGCTATTTATGCGGCCAGGTCACGATATGGCGGGCGCCGAGATCATCAATCTCGGACGCGCCCAACCCCATTTCAGCCAAAATTTCTTTGGTGTGCTCGCCTACCTTGGGCGCTTGGCGGCGAAGGGTGAATTTATGGTCGCCCATTTCGATAGGCAGGGACGGCACCCCTTTGGTGACGCCGCCCGGAAATTCAATGTCGAGCATACGCCCGCCCGCATTCAATTGCGGATCATCGAATAGATCGCCGGGCTTGGCCACCGGAGCGAACGGGATGCCGATGCGGTCCGCCAATTCACACATTTCTTGGAGGCTTTTGCCTTTAATGCAAGCGGCCACAATATCCCGAAAATCGGGCCGGTTATCCACCCGATCTGCATTGGTGGCGAAACGCGGATCATCGATCAGATCCTGGCGGTCGAAATATTTCCAAAAAGCGTGCCAATGATTGTTGCTGGTAAGCCCAATGAAAATGCTTTCACCGCCTGAAGTTTCAAACGGCTCGTATATAGCCCATGCGCCGGTGCGCGCGCCCTTGGACGCCATCGGTGGGGCCGGTGTCCCGGTAATCGCTTCGCCGGCCATATGTTGGGTCATTAAAAATGCGGTCGATTCAAACAAGGCCGATTTGACGAATTGGCCTTTTCCGGTGGATTCCCGTTCGCGCAAAGCCGCCTGCACGCCGATCACGGCGAACATGCCGCCCATGATGTCGATCACGGAAGCGCCGGCGCGCAAGGGTTGGCCCGGCGGTCCAGTCATGTGGGCAAGCCCACCCATGAACTGCACAACTTCATCCAACGCCGGGCGATGTTCGTAAGGCCCGCTTAAAAATCCTTTGAGCGCGCAAAATACGAGCCTCGGATTGACCGCCGATAAATCTTTATAACCGCACCCCAGCCGCTCCATGGTGCCGGGACCGAAATTTTCCAGCAACACGTCGGCGCTTTTAACAAGTTTATGGACAAGTTCGCGCCCTTCATCGGATTTTAGATCGATCGCGAGGCTACGCTTGTTGCGGTTGAAGGCATAGAAAAAGCCGGTGGCAAAACCGCGCAGCCGGCGCGTTGTGTCGCCGTCAGGCGCGGCTTCGACTTTGATGACATCGGCGCCCAAATCTGCAAGAAGGACGCCGGCGGACGGCCCCATGATGGTATGACAAAATTCAAGCACTCGGACGCCGTCGAGAGGAAGGGACATACGCGTCGGACCCCTAAACGGCTTCTGTGGTGCGGTAGGTAGTGCCTTGCCAGGCCTGATTGCCGCCGCGAACGGCGCCGGCGCCGGTTTCGCGGAAATAGGCTTTGAAGCTTTCCGGCAGGGGCCGGCTGTTTGGTACTGCCAGCCACATGCGTAATAGATGCCGTTTCCTGGCCTCGTCTTCGTGGTCGGTAAATTCGGTGCGCGCGTGATAGACGGCCAAATTGTTGGAAAATTGCATGTCACCGGGCTGAAATTCTTTTTCCAGCATAAAGTCGCGGTCGATGCTGATTTCTTCGAGCAGTTGGAGGGCGTCGTTTTGATCCTGCGTCATTTCTACCCCGGCGGAGAGGTGACCCCATTCGATATGACTGCGGAGGAATCGGCTGACGAAGAACCCTTTTTCGACGGCGAATACGGGTTGCCGGTAATGAGGGCTGGTGCCGGGCAATTCCTGTCCCCGGTGGCTCCAATAATAGGGCGCGTACAGAACTTTCAATAGATCCGGTCGGCGGCGGGCAATTTCGTTGTGCAGCGCGGCGGCGCTGACAAGCTGGCTTAAGCCGCCTTCTTTCGCCACATTGAGGCAAAAGAGCGCGGTTATGTCACAGCCGTCGCTGTGATACGTTAATTCGTCACTGCCGGTGTAGCCGCGCCCCTTCTCCGCATCGGAGGTGCCGCCGATATCGCTGACATCGCCCAAAACATCGCCGTGCCGGCTTTGCGCCAAGGGCGTGCCGACATGCTGCCCGACGCCCCAATAGATCAGCCGCAATTGGTCTTTGGTATAATCACTAACCGGGAAGCCGCGCAACATGGCAAAACCGCGCCCGTCTTGGAGCTGCTCCCGAACCCAGAGAAGCTCATCGCTCAAGCTTGGCAGCGGGAAATCTTCGCGACCGAATTCACCCAGCCCCAGCCCTTTGGCTTCAACCTTTGCCAAGGCATCGGCGACTTCGGCTATGTGCACATCGTTGAACGAGCGCAGCCAATCGGTGCGGCCCGCAACATCCGGCCCCCGCCATTCGGTGCTGTCTTCAATCGTTAGGTCTGCTGCTTGATTATTGGTCATATTTGGCCTCACCGAGTTTTTATTTGCATGCAGTTTAACCCAATTTCCCCCCTCGTTGAAAGCTAATCGAGATTGCAGTCGGGGAAAAACGCGTTAGGATAGCGGCAACAATCGCAGTAAATGCCAGGGGAGACAATCATGGATCAGATAAACATTCAAAGTACGGCTCCTGTGCGCGGTATGCAGAACGATATTGCCGCTGAAATTCGGAAAATGGGGTCGGATTTTAACGCTGAGATTCTGGCGGCGACCCGCGATTTATATATCGGCCCGCTTACCGATCTGGACCGCAGCGGCATTACCGTCACCAGCGATATCCAATATGGCGATGACCCTGAACGCAATCTCCTGGATGTGCACGTATTGGATCAGAAACCGTCTGTCCCGGCGCCGGTTGTTTTCTTCTTCCACGGCGGTGGTTTTACGCAAGGGGATAAAAACGGCGAAGGCGAAATAATCCACGGCAATATTGGGAATTTCTTTGCCCGGAACGGCATGATCGGTGTCAACGCCACCTATCGGTTGGCGCCGGATAATCAGTGGCCGGTGGGCGCCCAAGATGTCGGCGCCGCGGTTGCCTGGACGCGGGAACATATCGCCGATTATGGCGGCGACCCAGACCGGATTTATGTCATCGGCCATTCGGCGGGTTCCGCCCATGTGGCGACCTTTGCCTTTCATAAAGACCTCCAACCCGAAGGCGGGCACGGCGTGGCAGGTGTGATCTTGATGTCCGGCACCTATGCCATTAATCCCGAGCGCGTCGCCCCGAACCAAAAAGCCTATTACGGAGAAGACGCGTCGCAATATGGGAAAATGTCGCTTCTGGAGAATCTGGAATGGGGCGATTTCGACGTGCTCATTACCGTCGCAGAATTGGAGCCGATCAATTTCGGTATGAGCGGAACCGCGCTGGTCGCCGAATTAACCAAAAAATACGGCCGCTTGCCGCGCTTTAAATTACTGCTCGACCACAATCATCCGTCACCGAGCCTATCCATTGGCACCAGTGATGAAACTGTCTCCGCTGAAATTCTGGACTTTATCCAGGGACCGGAATCTTAAGAGCGATATGAAAAAATAAGAGGAGAAAAATTTGACCGATATACAATATGAAGCGCCCGATAGTTTCGAGGCGGCAACGGATATGCTGTCCAAAGCCAAGGGCAATGCCAAAGTTCTGGCTGGCGGCACCGATTTACTGGTGCAAATGAATATGGCGATGATCGAGCCGACATTGATCGTCGATATCAAAAAAATCGCCAAAGCCCGGAGCATTAAAAAAGAAAAAGGTGGATTTCGCATCGGCGCCGCGGTGAGCGGGGCTGAATTAGGCGAACACAGCGATCTCGTAGCGGCGTGGCCCGGCGTCGTCGAAGCCGCCGAATTGATCGGTTCCACCCAGGTTCAAGGGCGCGCCACATTGGGCGGTAATTTGTGCAACGGATCTCCCGCCGCAGATAGCGTCCCGGCGATGATTGCCGCCGGCGCCGTTGCCACCATCATCGGGCCTAAGGGAACGCGCGACCTGGCCGTTGAAAAAGTAAATATCGGGCCTGGAAAAAATTCACTCAAAAAGGGCGAAATCGTTGCATCTATATTCCTGCCTAAGCGGCCGGCCAATTCGGGCGACGCCTATTTGCGCTTCATTCCACGGACGGAAATGGATATCGCGGTGGTCGGCGTCGGCGTTAATTTGACACTGGATAAGAACGGCACTTGCACCGATGCAAGGGTCGCCTTGGGCGCCGTTGCGCCGACGGCGCTTCTGGTGGGTCCGGCGGCGAAAGCCTTGATCGGCACCAAGGTTGATGAGGCGGCGCTTGATAATCTCGCGGCGGCGGCGTCCGCTGCCTGCAACCCAATCGACGATAAGCGCGGCACCATCGAATTTCGCACAGATATTGCCGGCGTAATGGCGCGCCGGACGGCATTGATTGCCCTAGCGCGGGCGAGGAAGAAATAATGGCTAAACATCATGTAACCGCCACCATCAACGGCGATGAAACCGAATTTCTTTGCGAAACCGAGCAAACGCTGCTGGCGGTGCTCCGCGATGAATTGCAGATGACGGGAACCAAAGAAGGGTGCGGCACCGGTGATTGCGGCGCTTGCAGCGTCACCCTCGATGGCCGGCTGGTTTGTTCTTGCCTGGTCCTTGGCGTCGAAGCCGAAGGCGCTAAGATCGAGACCATCGAAGGCATGGCCGAAGGCGAAACATTGCACCCTCTGCAGCAAAATTTCATCGACAAAGCCGCCTTGCAATGCGGTATCTGTACGCCGGGTGTTTTAATCGCCGCCAAGGCATTGCTGGAAAAAAATCCTGACCCATCAGAAACCGAAGTGCGTTTCTGGCTTGCCGGCAACCTTTGCCGTTGCACCGGGTACGATAAAATTATCCGCGCCGTCATGGATACGGCCGCCGAAATGAGAGGAAGCTGATATGCCTGACGATATGAAGACGGACGGTTCGCAATTCAAGTGGGTTGGCAAGCGGAACCCTCGGCCCGATGGGGTCGATAAGGTTACGGGCCGCGCTAAATACGGTGCTGATTTGTATTTGCCCGGCATGTTGACCGGCAAGGTGCTGCGTTCGCCGCACGCCCACGCACGGATCAAATCCATCGATACGTCGAAGGCGAAAGCCTTGGCCGGCGTCAAGGCGGTGGTGACCAGCGCAGATTTCCCAGATATCCCCAAGCCGCCGGGGCCACACGGGCCGATGATTTCCGATTTCCGCGATTTTTCGTGGAACATGATGGCCGTCGACAAGGTTCTCTATGACGGCCACCCGGTGGCTGCCGTTGCGGCGACCAGCGAAAGTATCGCCAGAAAAGCGCTCGGCCTGATCAAGGTTGAATACGAGGTTCTGCCCCATGTGATTGATCCAGTCGAAGCCATGCAGCCGGGCGCGCCGATCCTGCACGAAGATCAATACACCGAAGGCACAGATGAAAAGACCGCAAAACCGTCCAACGTCTACCGCATCCCGAATGCGGAAATGGGCGATGTGAAAAAAGGCTTTGCAGATGCCGATCTGGTGATTGAGCGCGAATTTACCACCAAGGCCGTGCATCAAGGCTATATCGAGCCTCATGCCTGCGTTGCCCAAGCGTCGGATGACGGGGTTGAATTATTTTGTTCGACCCAAGGCCATTTCGTATTTCGCGGCGCCTGCGCCAAGCTTTTGGGTATGGATATTTCTAAAATCCGCGTCACCGCATCTGAAATCGGCGGCGGTTTTGGCGGCAAAAACAATGTCTATAACGAACCGGTCGCCATCCGCCTGTCGCAATTGGCGCGCCGTCCGGTCAAGATGGTGATGAGCCGGGACGAAGTGTTCCGCGCCACCGGGCCAACCTCGGGCGCCCATGTGCGGATCAAAATTGGCGCCAAGAAAGACGGCACCATCACCGCGGCCGAAGGCGAAATGACTTA
>JABMOP010000053.1 GCA_013204125.1 Rhodospirillales bacterium
CATTCGCAGGCGCATTTAAACAAGGTGGCGAGGCAGCTCAATGAGCGTCCTCGCAAGACACTAGAGTTTGCAACGCCAGCAGAGAGATTTAACGAATGTGTTGCGTTGACCGGTTGAGGTCGCAAATGCATATTGTCCAACCGCTCTATTGTCTTTCTGGAAAGCATCTTTTGGAAGCTCATCAGGATACAGCCCGCTCGCCTGCCAATATTCCGTTTTATAGTAAATTTTCAATATTTCGGTATTTATGACCGGATTATTGTACGCGCCGTAACCACAATCATTGCACACGCTGATTTTATAAAAAGGGGAAAATATCAGGCGCGATGCGGTGCTAGGCATAAGAAAGGAAAAAAATCCGCGAAACGGATACAGTAAAAGCTTTTTCGAAAAGAAACGCGAAAATAAGACGTTATGGTTGTCATAACGAAAAAAGGATATGGAATTATTTCCGCAGACTGGACAGGACATGGTTAACTTTATCATAGCGATATAGATTTCGGCATGATTCTCGAATCTTGCGGCAATCCTCTAAAAGCAGCAATGTCGAACCCTCTCGCCGTGTCCGAGCATCGGGGTTGCCAGCTCAGGAGACCTAACCAAGAAGCGCATCCGCTAGATGACGTACAACACCGTAACCGCCATCGCAAGCCACCACAAATTTGCAAATTTCCTTAACTTTGGGATGTGCGTCAACAGGGCAAATCGGCCATCCGACCAACTCCATGCCGGGCAGATCGTTGATATCATTACCAATGAATGCCGCACGTTCGAGAGAACAGTTAAATTCACGGCACACAGCAATAGTTGTCTCGGATTTGTCTCTCACTCCAAAATGGACAGGTATATCCAATTTTCTTGCCCTGGCCGCCACCACTTTGTTGGTTTCGGTTGAAACAATAACCATGGCCAAGTTGGCTGCCCTTAGCATATCTATCCCAAGGCCATCGGCCCGGCTGCAAAACACGTGTTCGATGCCATCTTCCGACACCAGTATACGATTGTCCGTTAGGACGCCATCAAAGTCCATGATCAATAAATCGATATCGTCGAGCGTCGGTTGAATGTCTCTAACTGTTTCCGGCATCTAGGTATCCGATCAAAAAAACCACGTAAACAAATATTAGCTTCGAGCAGCCTAGCCCGGAGTAAACGAGTAGGGCGTCGGAGCATCGCCCATTAGATTGCTGCACTCTTTGCCGTATTCTTTAATCTGATGAATAATATCGACATCGACATTGGCGCTCCATTGATCCAGCAATTTTTGGGTTAACTGCCCCATTTCTCCTTCACCAATATCCACATTGTTCAACTTTGTTACCGGTAACAGACAGAACGGAGTTCCGGTCATGAAGGCTTCGTCGGCCGTGTAGACATCATAGGTGTCGATATTTTTTTCCACGCATTCAATATCTAATTGGTCGCAGATCTCAAAAATATAATCCCGGCTAATGCCGCGCAGAATATTTCTGCCTTCCGGTGTGTAGATGATGCCATCTTTGGCGATGAAAAAATTGTCCCCGGTCCCTTCGGCAACAAAACCGTCTGGATCCAACATCAGCGCCCAATTGTTCTTACCCTTCCAATTGGATGCCTCAATATTCGCCATTTGCAGATGCATACGGCTGCGGTTCTTGATTTTCGGTTCAAGCAGATGCGCTGGGATGGCACGTTGGCTGGTGATGACAGCATTGATTCCTGAATCAAACAACTCCCCCATATAGGCGACCGTCCACTTCAACGGGAAATCGGCGATCACCACCGTTGGTTCCAGCTTGCCATCGAAAATCGGAGCGTAGATTCCCAATGGACCCCTGCTGATGTTTATCATGAGGCGGTGTTCGTCGTGATCGTCAAAGAACGGTTCATTCTTCTTAATGGTCTCGTAGCAGGCCGATTCAAGATCATCGATAGTCATCTTCAACGGAATCTGCAAAATTTTCACACCGCTCAATAAACGTTCTAAATGTTCCTTCAGTTTAAATTGCTCTTTGTTAAATGAACGCGTCATTTCGAATACCATATCGCCGAACATCAAGGCTGAATCATAAATCGAAATTCTTGCATCCTTCTCAGGAACGTAATCACCGTTCATATATACCAGCCGTCCGGAATCCATATTGTCTTATCCTCTTTATTCTAGGTTACGTGATTGCTGCGGAAATTCCGCCGGCCCATTCAATCAGGGTTAAAGCCCGTCCGCGTCCGCCAGGTAATGGCGGTACAACACTTCCAGAAAGTCCCACTCTTCGATATCATCCAATTCAAACGACTGCCAGAAATCCATTAGATAGACGCCGATATTCTCACCCAGGCGATTATCGGACGTTGTAATCAATTCCGGTTTGGATATATAGATTGAGCCGTTTTCGACAAATTCAACTTCTCGCTCCTGACGCCGACCGCGATTTTTATGATCGTAATTGATACTTTCAAGTGCACCGCTCTTGCTTTTTTTCCATATCAGAAAATCTTGCAGCTCCGCCCCGGAAAATAACGAGTCAAAATTGGATGATTGAAATAGTTCAATACTCTTTGCCAAATCGTCGGGTTTTCGCAACGGTGAGGTCGGTTGGAGCAACATCACGGCGCCAATATCTGGCCCGACTTCGACTAAAGCGTGGGCGAGGGCGCTCTCGGTGGTTGCCGTGTCTCCTGAGATGTTATTAGGTCGTCGAATAATCTCAGCGCCGTAACTTTCAGCGATTTGGATGATTTCAGATGAATCGGAGGAAACATACACGTTGTCGATGGCGGAGGTCGATTTAGCCTGCTCAATTGTCCAGGCGATGAGCGGCTTTCGGCAGAAATCTTTAATATTTTTTCCCGGAATTCCCTTCGATCCACCGCGAGCAGGGATAACGGCTATTATTCGTTCGCTCATATTAGTAAAACTTTCAGATTACGGGTTTAAATGCCTTTGGATAGCCAACCGCCGTCGACACATAAATCGCTTCCAGTTACATAACAGGAAGCGTCCGAAGCTAAAAAAATTAGCGGGCCGATTATGTCTTCGGGTTCAGCCCAGCGGCCGAGCAGATTTCTTTCCGCCCTGACCTTATGCAACTCGGTATCGTTCCATGTCTTTTCGTTCATCGGAGTATGGGTATAGCCGGGGACCAGAGAATTGACCCGAATATTATATTTACCCCAATCGTAAGCGAGGGCCCTCGTTAGCGCGGATACGCCTCCTTTCGTAGCGCCGTAACCGGGATTGTTTGGAAACCCTTGGTGTGCGCCGATGCTGGTGACGTTGATGATACTTCCGCCGGTATTCTGGGAAATCATCTGTCGGCCTGCCATCTGGCAAAGAAAAAACACGGCGGAGAGATTGGTATCTAACGATTTAAACCAATATTCTTCAGGGTACTCAGCAGCTTCCGCCGGCAAAGTCACCGCAGCATTGTTTACCAGAATATCAATCTTACTGGCGGCCTCCAAAAAAGTATCGAACCCGGACTTCAGGGCCTCGGGGTCGCTAACATCCACATCATAGAATCGGATACCTTCCGGCACGGACTGCGGAATTTTATATTCGAATACGTGGACATCCGCGCCGAAATCATTCAGTCCCGCCGACAGTGCGGCGCCTATTCCCGTGCCGCCGCCGGTTATCAGGGCGGTTTTCCCGCTTAAGGAGAAATCACTAATTTCCATCGTTCAACTCAAAATTTTGTAAATAGTTTCGATAAATACAGCGTCGCAATTTAAAGCCGTATGTTCAAATATCTTCTTCGTACGTCAGCGCCAGAGAATAACTGCTAAATTTTTTTAATAGGTGCCACCAGGCCTGTTGAGAAATAATTCCCTAATCACTGTGCAAATATGCAGCCAATTTGTAAATTGGGTAACTTCCAGATTTCGTCCAGCTAATAATGCGATTACCAAATGATATAACTATCTACGGGTTCCACAACTGTTGCAATTAGTATAGATCATCTCTATATCGGGAGTGGTAGGGGCCATAACACATTGAAAATTAAGGAAAACGGTAGTGTCTACATACATTATTGCTGAGATTGGAATTAATCATAATGGCGACCTTTCCATAGCCAAGGAATTAATTCGAATTGCGAATGAAATTGGCTGTGATGCCGTTAAATTTCAGAAGCGCACAATCAATGTTGTCTACTCCCCGGAAGTACTTGATGCGCCCCGAAAGAGTCCATGGGGGGAGACACAGAGGGAACAAAAAGAAGGTTTGGAATTTGGCGAAGACGAATATGATGACATTGATACCTACTGCCGAGAACTCGGCATTGATTGGTTCGCTTCGGCTTGGGATATCGGCGCTCTGGATTTCTTAAAAAAATATAAGTCTAAATACAACAAGATCGCCTCGGCGATGACGACCAACTTGGATTTTCTCGAAGCGGTGGCAAACGAGGGCAAAAAAACATTCATATCCACAGGCATGTGCGGGTTGGATGACGTCCAAACTGCCGTGGACATATTTCGTCGTAAAGAATGTGAATTTGTTCTTCTACACAGCGTCTCGTTATATCCAGCTCCGGAAGAAGTGCTTAATTTAAAATGTATTGAAACCTTGCGGAAGCAATTTGACTGCCCGGTTGGATATAGCGGCCATGAAGCGTCGCTATTTCCATCGGTAATGGCTGCAGTTTTGGGTGCAGAAGTGATTGAACGCCATATTACCTTGGATCGCGCGATGTATGGCAG
>JABMOP010000054.1 GCA_013204125.1 Rhodospirillales bacterium
ATCAATGATCCAGAAAGTGAAATTTCAAAGCTTATCGCTTCGAACCCGGTGACGGTCCTGAGAAAAGGTCAGGGCACGAAACCAAATGTCTATTACATCGCCGCGGATCACGCCGATGAGACCGATGTCAGAAATGGGCATTACATCAACGTCACCACGCACCGCCAACAGGCGGAAAGGAGATAACTATGACCGAAGGATTAACATGGGGTTTGCCCGTTATCTTCTATCTGTTTTTAGCGGGAATGGGAGCAGGAGCATTGACGGCGACGGCATCTATTTTTCTCCGTGGCGGTAAGGAAGCGCGTGGGATGCATGTTGAGATTGCGCGATATGGAGCATTCATATCGCCGCTACCCGTAATCGTAGGAAGTTGGTTATTGATTTTTGAGCTTGGATCCTTCGAAGCCGGAAACTGGTTCAGATGGTTAAATCTTTATACCACGATCAACCTATCGCCAATGTCTATCGGCACCTGGTTACTGACCTTCTTCATCATGCTCAGCATCGTTTACGCCTACACATTTATTCACAATGCACCAGGTATTTCTACCGAACGACGTTATACCCTCCGGATTTTTTTATCGTGGACGATCATACCGTTTGGCATTGGAGTTGCCGTTTACACCGGTGTTCTATTGGGTGCGATGCCATCGCGGCCTTTCTGGAATTCGCCGATCCTGGCGATGTTGTTCATGTTGTCATCCATTTCCACCGGTATTGCGGCGATCCTGTTGGCGCGCGCTCTATTTCCGGGGAAAAATGGCAATGGCAAAAAAGCCGAGGAATATCATCGAAGCGGATATCTATTTACGTCATCGGACGTGTTGCTGATTGGCTTCGAACTGCTCGTAATTTTTCTGTTCCTGATGTTTGCACATTTGACCGTTGGCGATGTCAAACACGCCGTATCCGTCGTGCTGCCTGGCGGAAGTTTGGCCCCAATGTTCTTCATTTGGGTGGTATTGATCGGGTTGCTCGCGCCAGCGGTTATCGAACTTTATTACGTTCTTCCGAGGCTACTTTATCACAAGGAATTTGCGATGCCACGGGGCATTGAGATCATCGCGCCTAGCGCCATCCTAGTGGGCGGATTCATGCTGCGCTATGTGGTCGTAGTTGCCGGCCAAATCACCGGCCCGGTCGGAATTTAAGGAGAGTATTATGGTCAGCCGTCGAAATTTCTTAAAACTTGGTGCCGTTGCCGCCTCCGCGTCCGTAGCCGGCGTGCCAACGCTTCGGGCCGCGAATTCACCAAAAATTATGGGTGGCATGGACTTTTCACCTAAGACCGGCGCCAAACGGACAGCAGTACCGACTGCCTGCTGGCAATGTGTGACCCGCTGTCCGGCGATCGGTTATGTCGAGGACGGTCGGTTGGTCAAGATGGAGCCACAACCGAATTCCATCCGCACCGAAGGCACAATGTGCCCCAAGGGGCAGGCCGGGGTTAACCAGATCTACGATCCCGATCGCATCCTTTATCCGATGAAACGAGTCGGCAAAAGGGGCGAAGGAAAATGGAAGCGGATTAGCTGGGACGAAGCCCTCGGCGAACTGGCAGCCCGTCTCAAAAAAATCCGCGATGATGGCCATCCCGAAAAATTTGCCTTCCACTACGGGCGCATGAAATCGAGTTCCAGCAAGTTGGTCAAAATATTCCTGAACAATTACGGAACCGGCACCGTTGGCAACCACACCAGCATCTGCGAGGGTGGAAAATGGACCGCCCAGGAATTGACCTGGGGGTCCCATTACGACAATTGGGATTTCGACAATACTCGGTTTGTACTCAATTTCGGCAGTAACGTTCTCGAGGCGCATACCAACCACATACCAACCGCCCACCGCCTCTTATGGGCTATGGCCGACCGAGGCGTGCGAATGGTGACGTTCGATGTCCGGCTGTCGAATACTGCGGCCAAATCAAACGAATGGGTACCGATTAAACCGGGAACCGATCTTGCGGTTGTGCTGGCCATGAGCAATGTCGTTATGGAAGACGGTCTCTATAAGGGCGCTGGCGAAGACTTTCTTAAATTCTGTAGAATTACCAAGGATCCTAACGCCACCGTGCCTGAAAAAATTGCCGCTCTAAAGGCCCACCTTGCCCAATACACGCCGGAATGGGCAGAGGAAATCAGTGGCATCAAAGCAGC
>JABMOP010000055.1 GCA_013204125.1 Rhodospirillales bacterium
ATACTGCCGAGCCCTACAAATCAATCAGGATGGGTCGCAACGCATTCAGCGATTTCATTGTTAATCAAACGCGCAGCATCCCGCCCTGGTTCCGGTTCGGCCCAATAATAATATTGGTAAGGCGCCGTCGACATGGCCTGGACGTCCACTCCCATGGCGTCCATATCAGCCAAGCGCACATCAAGAGATTCCATTTTAGGTTTGATATCGGCCAATTGCTTGCGGTTGACCTCTTTGGTCAAATCGTTACCGAAAGACAATGCGGCGAAGCCTACACGCTCAGCCTCGGCCTTCATCATTTCGGCGGCGTTGTAGCTCTCCCGGTGGCAATGGATGTCCACAGTCAGCGATTTATTGCCTTTTTTCGCAATGTGCCGCGTTTCCTGGCAGGTCGATGGCGCTCTATGAGCACATTTGAAATACATTATTTTCCCCTTTTGTAAAATTACCCTCTGGCTGGAATTTGAGCCAAATACTAAACCGCCTAGCGCGTACTTGGCCCGCCAATCCCCGATATAGGCGCCATACTCCCAAACCGCTTCCGCGTGAACAAGGTGAATTTTTTAATATTTGGTTCAACAGTTGGAGTATATTAAGGCTATATCAGATTAGTGCCGTAATCTAAAAATATAAGGGGTGCACATTGTGACTAATCGAATTCGAACTATTTCAATTTTAATGATCGGGGCGCTCCTAGCTGGATGTTCGGCAGCCCCTGTTTTTCATTCAGTTAAGTCCAGTATTCCGGCAGTCGCACCCGATAAAAGCCGAATTTTTGTATACCGGTCAAACAATCTGCTGACCTTCGCGATAGCACGGATCATTTCGGTCGATGGGAAGGAGGTTGGGGATAGTTTCAGCGGCACTGCATTTTATTTTGATACGTCCCCCGGCAAGCATGTCATCTCCACCCATAATGATGAAACGAAGCTGGAAATCGATGTAAAACCCAGCGCGACGATATATGTAAAAGCGTCATTTATTAACCAAAATTCCGGTTTTGGAACTGCCTCTCTGGCAATAACGGACAAAAATTCCGCCGAAAACGACATGCATTATACAAATTTGATTGAAACCAAAGTGCGTCAGATTATTAAAAAATAATCGGGGTTTTACGCGTTCATAAGCTCGCGCACGTGGGACGCGCCGGCGGCGGCTACGGCGCTTGGTCTGTATCCGCCTTCCAAAACAGAAACGATGCGGCCTCCGCAGCATTGTTTTGCGACAGAAATAATATCCCTGGTTATCTGCGCAAAATCTTCGTTGTCGAGGGCCAAATCGCCGACCGGATCAGCGCGGTGAGCATCGAACCCGGCCGATAAAAGAATGAACTCCGGCTTGAATTCCCTGAGCAGGTTTAAAATTCGTGATTTCAGCGATTCTGTAAAATCTTTGCCGGAATACCGGCGGGCGACTGGAATATTTACCACGTTTCCGGATGCAGATTGACCCATTTTTCCGGTATTGGGAAAGATCAGGCCCTGGTGGATCGAGCCGAAGAATACGTTCGGGTCTTTTTCCAATAATTCTTGCGTACCATTGCCGTGATGCACATCAAAATCTATGACGCCAATTCTTTCCATTTTGCGCGAATTTTGGAGATGCCGAACCCCCACCGCCACATTGTTTACAAAGCAAAACCCAGAGGTGTTCCCTTTTTTAGCATGGTGGCCGGGCGGGCGAACGGCGCAAAAAGCGTTGTCGGCCTTACCGGCAATGACGCTATCAATGGCCGCAACGACGGCGCCCGAGGCACGATAAATGGCTTCTTCAGACAGTGCCGATATAACCGTGCCCGATGGTTCAAAATCGGCGCGGCCCAATGCCGGTATTTTCGCCTTTATCCCGTCAAGATATCTTCGGTCATGAACGGCCAGAAGCTGGGCAATATGGGCACGCGGGGCCAATTCCCAATTGAGCGCCCCAAATTCGTCTTCTTTCAGCCGATCAATAAGTGCGCTTAAGCGATCTGCGGATTCTGGATGGGTGGGGCCGGTATCGTGGTCGAGGCAGGCCGGATGATAATAGACATTTGTCGTCATAAGCGCTTACTTCTCGGCTACATATTTGCGCTTTGGCGCATCAGCGCCGCACCAGGGTTTCATACCGGCCCGGCCCGAAAGGCATTTCAAGCATTGCAGTTTCAGCCGATTGTGAATGTCCAGATAGTTAGTATTCAGCTTATTTGAAAACGTCTGGGCACTGTCTTCGGTTAATTTGAAGCCAACGACCGGCGCGCCGACGACCGGCGGATCGGTGAAGCCAAGTTTATTCAGTAAACTTACCGTCGCCGGGTGCACCGCGTGGCTTATGAAATTGCTGATATCGGCCTCATCATCTTCCAACAGATCTTTAAACAACTTGGTCACTGTCAGCATGGCTAAGCCTTGGCGGCGAATATCTTGATCGACGACGATCGCATCCAGCTTGCACGATTTTTGGTCATTGGTTTTATTTTTGGTCAATACGCCTACCGCCGCCGCGCACAATTTTCCGCAGGCATACAGACCAACCAGCCGGATATCGCGTTCGATATCATCGGTTATTTTTTGTTCGAATACGGTTTGGATCGGCCCTATTTCCGGCGATTTTGCGTGGCGGGCAATGAATAAATCAAAATTCCCGCGGCCCACTTGAGCAAAATACAGGCCGCGATTTTCCTCTGTCTGATTACCAGGAACGGGATTAGAGGTATCGGTCATGCAAAGCAGCCAAATTCAAATGATGTACGCTCCAATATTATATGTGAACCATTAGAGCAGTTTCACAGTGCCCGGAATTTTGCGCCGCCATATTTATTTTATTTTTTGAACGGATCATCGAATTTGGCTGGGGCGCAGGGATTCGAACCCCAATTTTCCGGGTCAGAGCCGGACGTAATAGCCGTTATACGACGCCCCAATATCGCTTGGACCGGTATTTATCAGGCTCACCGGCCATTTGAAAGCGTCATATTATTCTGAAACACCGCTTGTTCTGAAACACCGCCGAAGTGGCTGATTTTGTCCGAGCCGCGCGAGGAATTTTTCCACCCAATGTTCTTAAATTATAAAAATCAGTTTTTAATTATCATTCTTAGTAAGAAATTTTTTCGATGAGTACTTTTAAATTTTAACAGGAATACCCATTTCAATATTTGTCGATACAAGCCAAAGGCCCTACCGCAGACTATTACTTGTACTTGCGAATTTTAACAGTAGAGCCTGCATTTCATGAGCCCTTGCCAGCCTAGTGGGAACTGAGGAAAAAACGATGGATGACCAAGCATTTGAGGCCGTGGCGTCGGCCGACGAAGGATTAACCGCAGAACAAATTAAACTGGTGCAGGACACATTCGCATTGGTTGAGCCGATCGCAAACGAGGCGGCGGTCATGTTCTACGATCACTTATTTGAAATGGACCCGAGCCTCAGGCCGCTTTTCAAAGAGGATCTAAGCTCTCAGCGCAAAGCTTTGATGTCGACTTTGAAAGTCGCCGTGAAGGGCTTAACCAATCTTCCCTCGATTGTCCCGGCTGTTCAACAGTTGGGGGCGCGTCACGCCGGCTACGGCGTCAAGGAAGAACATTACGGAACGGTCGGCGGAGCGCTGCTTTGGACCCTTGAACAAGGTCTTGGCGAAGCGTTCACCGATGAAGTGAAGGATTCGTGGGCAAAAGTTTACGGATTGCTTGCCCAAACCATGATCGATGCCGCCGCCGGCGCATCAGTCGCGGAAGCCCAATCCGATAAAACTGAAACCCCACCCCAAACAACCCCTGCTCTGGAGAATAAAATGTTGCAACAAGTCACCCAAGGAACGGACCAATTCCAGCAAATGGTCGAAGGCATGCCCATCAATGTGATGCTTTGTGACCTCGAAAGTTTTGAAATTACCTATGCCAATAAGGCCAGCATCGATACCTTAAGGACTCTCGAAGGAATTTTGCCCTGCAAAGCCGACGCTATGGTCGGTCAGTGCATTGATATTTTCCATAAAGATCCCTCGCACCAGCGTTCGCTCCTGGCAAACCCGGCGAACCTGCCCCATTCGGCAATTATCGAAATCGGCGGCGAAAAGCTGGATCTTTTGGTTACGGCCTTGAATGATGCTGACGGCAAATATATCGCCGCCATGCTGACTTGGTCGGTGGTTACACAAAAAGTCCAGAAAGAAGAAGAATCTGCCCGTTTGACGCAGATGGTCGAAAGCATGCCCATCAACGTGATGATGTGTAACCCGGAGACCCTGGAAATCACCTACGCCAACAAGGCGAGCGTAGACACCTTAAGAACGCTCGAACACCTGTTGCCGTGCAAAGCTGACGATCTGATCGGTCAATGCATTGATATTTTCCATAAAGATCCGGCGCATCAACGTGGGATATTGGCCAACCCGGCAAACCTGCCGCATTCGGCGATCATCGAAATTGGCGGCGAAAAGCTCGATCTTCTGGTCACCGCCATTACCGATGCAAACGGCAATTATATTTCCGCCATGCTGTCCTGGTCGGTGGTTACTGCGAAAGTAAAACAGGAAGCCGAATCTGCGCGCCTGTTGCAAATGGTCGATAATATGCCGATCAACGTCATGATGCTGGAACTGGATGAGTTCAAGATCACCTACGCCAACCAGACCAGTGTCAATACTCTGCGCCCGCTGGAACATTTGCTGCCGTGCAAGGCCGACGATTTGGTTGGTCAGTGCGTCGATATATTCCACAAAGCACCTCAGCATCAACGTGATCTGCTTAGCGACCCATCCAACTTGCCGCACTCAACGCGGATTACCCTCGGCGAAGAAACATTGTCGCTCGAAGTTACAGCGATCCGGGATACCGAAGGCAACTATATGGCGCCGATGCTCTGCTGGTCGGTCATCACCGGTCAGGTGAGGATTGCCGACAACTTTGAAACCAACGTCAAAGGCGTCGTCGAAACGGTTGCCGGAAGCTCCACCGAGTTGCAAGCCACCGCAGAAACCATGGCCGCAGCTGCCGAAGAAGCCAGCTCGCAGTCAACTGCGGTTGCGTCGGCCACCGAACAGCTTTCCAAATCTATTGAGGAAATCTCTACACAGGTCGCTCGTTCTACGCAAATTTCGCAAGAAGCCGTGACCGAAGCACAACGTTCGAACGAACAGGTCCAAGGCTTGGCGGATGCGTCCCAAAAGATCGGCGAAGTGGTCAATCTGATTAATGACATCGCCAGTCAGACCAACTTGTTGGCCCTCAATGCGACGATCGAAGCCGCCCGCGCCGGCGATGCCGGTAAGGGTTTCGCGGTCGTCGCCTCCGAAGTTAAGAACCTGGCCAATCAGACGGCCAAGGCGACTGAGGAAATCGCGGCCCAGAT
>JABMOP010000056.1 GCA_013204125.1 Rhodospirillales bacterium
GTTATATGGTGCTGGGCGATGCTGCAGTGGTTACCGAAACCGGCTATGAAAGCTATAGCCGGACGCCGCGCGATCTTATGATTTCAGAAATTTAGAAGGCAGGAGACGGAAACATGCGGCGCGGATTATTAAGCTGGTCTAAAGATGATTTGCCCGAAGCTGTTTTCGACGGGCGGGTATCGCGCTTACGCGGCGCCATGGCGAAAGATGGGTTGGATGCGCTTTTGGTCTATACCAATTTCCCGCGCCCGGCGGGCATATCCTATCTTACCCATTTTGTGCCTTATTGGAGCCAATGCTTGCTTGTCGTTCTTCCAGAGGGCGTGCCGACAATTATTGTCAGCCTTTCCAAACGCGTCGCCGGCTGGATCAAGGAAACGGCCCATGTGAGCGAAGTGATTTCGACCCCCAATATCGGCGCCGAATTGGTGGCGTTGCTGGATGGGTCCGGCGCCAAATCCATCGGCATGGTGGAAATGGACAAAACACCCCGACCGATCGTGCAGGCCCTTATCGATGCGGCGGCGGGGTACGAGGTGAGCGATGCCAGCGACTTATTCGCAAGCATCCGAAACCCAGCCGACGCCGCCGAGATTGCACTTTCAAGCCGCGCCGCCCGCATGGCCGCCGACGCCATGGTTGCAGCTTTCACCGATAACGCCGATAAGCCCGATCTGGCGGTGATCGAACGCACCATCCGGGAAGCCGGCGCCGAAGACGTGTTCATGGACATCGCACCGGACCTGACCCAAAATCCCCGCTATATCCGCGCCGACAAGCCGATTGAGCTTGGCGCGCGCTACGCCATTCGCCTGTCTGTTGCCTATGATGGAAGCTGGATACGGTATGGCCGCAGTTTTGTGTCCGGCGGCGCCACCAATCAGGGCGAAGCCGTCATCGAAGGGTATTTGGCCGAAGCGATCAAAAACTTAAGCGACGGCGGTGATTTGAAACCTTTGGCCTCTGCTGCGAGAATCCTCGATCCCTTGGATTTGATGGGCGTTATTGCCGAAGGCTGTATCGGTTGTTCTCCGCTTCAAGTCATGCCCAATCTGCCGGCGGGCGCGGTGGTTTCTTTGGGCTTTACCTTTAAAGATGACGGCGGGTTCTGGTTGGCGGATGAGCCGGCGTTGCTGTCGTCCAATGCCGCCGAGCCGGCGCAAAGATTGGCGCTCCTTTAAGCACCCCCTGCTCACGAAAAGTTAGCTTGAACTCCAATTCCCCTTGGCCGACAGTCACTCATTCGTAACTGACAATTTCGCCACTGGAGAAACCCATGTCCGCCTATTTTATTGCCAAAGTTTCTGCCGTTACCGATCCCGATAAATTAAAAGAATACGGAGCTGGCGCAGGCCCGAATATTCAAAGCCACGGCGGTAAGACGCTCGCCGCCGCGCCGCCAGGATTGCTGAACGGCGAAAGCGATGCGATCCGCCTGGTTATTGTTGAGTTCGAAAATATGGACGCGCTCAATTCCTGGTATAATTCGGATGACTACAAGCCGCTTTTGGAATTACGCCGCGCCGCCACCGAAGGCATCGATTTCGCCCTCGATGGCATGTAAGTCGGCATAGAGCGCCTATTCCCGGAACCAGTTGCCGGCCTTCACTTCGACCACGGCGTCTTTTTCGTTATAGAAAACGCCCGCGGGATCGCCGCCATCTCGTACGGTCTCGATCTGTTCTTTGAGAAGCCGGCGAAGCATGCGGATACCTTTGTCACTGGGCGCAAGATGTTCTTCGGAATGGAGCGAAATGGGGCCCTGGCCGACCTGCGCTTCCCAATCGCCGGGAAAGCGTTGATGCTCTTCTTCGCTCATTTCCGACCAAATTTTGCCGGGGATGCGTTCGCGCCGCTGGGCGCCGAATTCGAATTTTTCCGGCACTTTCATAACGTGGAATATGGTGTAATTTTCATCATCCACCGGCATGCAAAACCCGATGGAAGAACCTGCTCCCGGCGCCAATTCGACGGACGGCACGATGCGCACATGGGGGAAATGGACGTAGGTGATGCGGTCCACTTCGCGCCCATCGTTCAGCTTGCGGTACGCGGTGTATTTCATGCCTAGATTATCGTAATCCCATTCTACTTCCGGCATGATGCCGAATTCGGGCACAAACTGAACACCGGAAAAGCTGGTATGGAGAATGGGAAGATGGAACGGGTCCATGACGTTTTCCCAGTCCTGCAACCAATTGCACGGCATAATATCGACCGTATGATCGCCGCCGCCGCCGAAGGTGCCCTGATGGGCATATAGCTTCTCGCCCGGCCCGACATTTTCCAAGGTGCTCCAGCGCGTGAAGACCGGCATTTTCTCGGGCGGTCCGAAATAGGCCCAGACCAGGCCATATTCTTCGAGCACCGGATACCAGGGTTGGCGCACATTTTCGCGGATGCCCGCGCCGTTGTCTTTTTCGCACGGCATATCGAGGCAGTTACCTTGCGTATCGAATAGCCAGCCGTGATAACAACAGCGGATGCCTTCGTCCTCCACCCGCCCGTAATAAAGCGTCGTGCCGCGGTGGCAACAGCGCGCATGGACAAGCCCGGGCCGGCCTTTTTTGTCACGGAATAGAACCAGATCTTCACCCAAGAAGCGCACCGCCAGCGGCAAATCCTTGACCGTGTCCGCGACCGCCACTGGTTGCCAATATCGGCGCATGAATTCGCCGCACGGCGTCCCGGGTCCAACCTCGGTAATGATGCCGTCATGACTTTGCGGGCCGCGTCCATAGGCCGTGCCCTTGGCACCTTTATCAGCAATCACTGTATCCATTGGTTATCTCCCTGAATCTGAGCCTATTTTTATTCCTGGCCGCCGTCCAGCACGATGACCTGTCCAGTGATGAAACTTGCGCCGGCGGTAAGGTAGAGCATGGCTTCGGCAACATCTTGAGGCGTCGCCAAACGGCGCAAAAGTGTGCGCTCCTTTGTTGCCTGCTTGCGATCATCAGGCCATTCATCGATCCACGGGCTGTCTACCAAGCTGGGCGCAACGGCATTGACCCGAACGTCTGGCGCCAGCGCGCGGGCGAGGCTTTTGGTGACGCTAATGAGCGCCGCTTTGCTGGCCGCATAGGCGATGGAGCTACCCCGAATGCCAAGCCCGGCAACCGACGCGGTAGAAACAACCGCGCCCTTTGCCGCCTTCAGATCCGCTGCGGCTTCGCGGGTGCAGCGAAATGGGCCCAATAAATTTGTATTTAGTGTCGCCGACCAGAAGGCTTCGTCCATGGCATCCAGATCGGAAAAAGGTACCGGTGTTTTCGCGCCCGCCGTGCCGGCGTTGTTGATGAGGATATCGAGGCCGCCCAATTGCCCGATAGCGGCACGCACCATGCGCGGCGCATCATCGGCGTCGGCCACATTTCCAGGAATTGCAATGACATTCATGCCATTTTGTTTCAGACCGGCGATTGCGGCAATGGCGCCGTCGTCCCCCGGCAAATGGTTGATGGCGACGGTTGCGCCGCTGGACGCGAATAACCCGGCGGCGGCGAGCCCGATGCCCGATCCGCCGCCGGTTACAAGAGCGGTCTTGCCGCCCAAATCAGCCGATATCATTTGAGCCTATTTCCAATTTACGTCGGTCATATAGAACCCGAAGGGTTGAATGCGCCCGCCGCGTAGCGTCGCGTCCGATGAAAGAACGAGCGGCAATGGCAGGCCCGATACTGGAAAGATCAAACGTTCACGGGTCGTTTCATCCAAAAGCTGCTTGGTCAATTGGCGGCGTTTAGAATCGTCCATGGTCGCATTAATTTGGCGTGACAGCTTATGCAGCCCAGGTTTTTTGAGGTAATCGCGGGGCCCCGGAAGGAAAAAGAAATTCATCGTCCCGGCAACATCGGCCATGGAGCCGGCGCTCCAGGCGTTGGCCATAAGCTCGATCTTGTTGTCACGCTGCTGCTTGCGGTAAGCGGGGAAGGTAACCGCATTGACGGTAGCGCGAATACCAATATTACGAAGTTGGCCGGAAATGACCTCGGCGAAATCTTTGACCGAATTGAAAGCGGTCAATTTCACATCGAAGCCCTTGGCGTAACCGGCTTCGGCCAAAAGTTTCTTGGCCTTGGCAATATTGTATTCCGGTAACGGAACGGAATATCCGCACCCATTCTGAAGTTTCCAGCATAGTCCTTGTGGATTGCCGCGCGGCAATTTTTTATTTCCGGAACGTATCGTCGGGACGATGTCCCGGTTCACCGCCATGGCGACCGCTTCCCGCACGCGTTTGTCCTTAAAGACGCCAATGCCCGAACGGTTCGCAAGGTCGAAATAAAGATAGATGTAGGACAGGCTCTGGGCGAGATGGAATGTGTATCTCGGATCCTTGGCTAGCCCTTCGGCTTCGTCGAAGGTTAAGGCGCGGATCGCATCCACATTACCGGCCAGCGCCTGGGCGATTTGCGCGCCGCGATCGGGAATGGGGATGACGTGCACATTACCGATATTGCTGGCCGCTTTGCCCGCCGTGCCGTGTTTGTAGTCGGGGTTCTTGACCATCTTGATACCGGTGTTGCGGTTGACCTGAGTGGCGCGGTAAGGGCCGGTTCCAACAGGCTTACTGCCGAACGCAATTTTTTTCTCCAAGGGCGCATGAACATGCTGGGGAAGTATATACGAGCCTTCGGCGAGGCGGGCGACGGCGAACGGGGTCGGTCGTTTGGCGTGGATACGAACAGTGTAGCGATCCACTTTTTCAGTGCGGGCGATCCAGTTCCAGTTGCGCTTGAAACGCAGCTTGGTTTTTTTATCTGTTACCCAATTGAACGTATAGACCACATCGTCGGCATCGAATTCTTCGCCATCGGTCCATTTGACGCTCTTTTTCAGTTTCACTTCCAGGGTCTTGTCGTCGATTTGCTTCCACGACGTAGCGAGCAGCGGTTCGAACTTATTGTTCAGCCCGTCGAATTCCACCAAGGTATCGAGCAGCGCCGCTGACAGAAAATTACTTTCCGGTTTTGGGTCGGTGTAGGAATCCACATTCTGGGTCGCTTCAAGAAATGCAACGCGGAATGTATCCTTAGATTTTTGGGCCGAAGCCGGGGTCGGAATAAGCGAGGCCGCTACAATAAACGCAGCGGCGCCGGTTAAGCTTGATTTGATCATGTTCTGGCCTCCCAATTAAGTTTATTGTGATCTGATTGATCTTGCACTTGAAGCCTTCCGTTCAGCCTAGCACAGTCGCGGCCAGCAATGCAGCAAGACATTGCTCCTCAAATAAGCTCCAATGCTTTCTTGTATCGTGCGCGCCCAGGGGTTAAATCAATGTCCAAATTGCTGGAATTGAGGGGGAAAAGCCATGGCTCATTTCGTACTTATCGTAACCGTCGAAGTTAATCCAGGTGATGTGGACGCTTTTCGCGCCGCCATCTTGGAAAATGCAAAGGCTTCCGTGCAAGAAGCCGAGTGCCATCGTTTCGATGTGGTTAGCCAAGAAGACAACAAAAATGTTTTCGTCTTCTATGAAGAATACACCAACGCGGCAGCGCTTGATGCCCATATGCAATCCGAACATTTCAAAAAATATCGGGAAGCCACCGAAGGCATGTCTTCGGCGCGCGACGTCAAACGCTGCACCGTCATTTCTTAGATCCTCAGAACCACATCAATTCAAGTAATCGGAGTACAATCAATTGAGCGATAATAATGTGAAACGCCCAATGGAAGCTCACATGCGCCCACCAAAGAAAGCGCGCACGGCGCCGGCAATCCGGGTTTGCATCAATGAATATCAGGAAGATGGAAGTGATAGTTGCGGACCTGGAGGCGGCCTTGAAATTCGGGCCGCCCTGGAAAAAGGTATCGAGGAACGCGGCATCGAAATAAATTTCAGGGCAATTGAATGCTTGGGCCTTTGTAAGCGCGGTCCGTCGATCATGATCGATCCCGGCAGCTCGTACTTTATGTACGCTCAACCCGAAGACGTTCCGGAAATTCTGGATATGGTTGAAAAATTTGTTGCCGACGTAAAAGCGTTGGACAGCTAGTTCGCAAGCACGCGTTCTTTAGGCAAGCGAACGGTTACCGTTGTTCCCTTGCCCGGCATGCTTTCGATGCCCAATGTTCCGGAATGTGCTTCGACAAGGTTCTTGGCCAGGGGAAGGCCAAGGCCGGTCCCTTCGGCATCAAAATTCTTGTCTTGGTGGACACGGCCAAATTCCCGCAAAGCTTCATCAATTTCAGAATTTGTCATACCGATGCCGTTGTCGGTGATCGAAAACAGGAATGCGCCGTCTTCGCCGGTCCGGGCATCGAACGAGATCCGGCCATTCTCGGGCGTAAATTTAACAGCGTTCGATAGTAAATTGACCAAAATTTGCTTCATGCGGCGCTCGTCCACAAAAATTGCGGCGGGACTGGCTCCAGCATCCGAGATCAGATCAATTTGTTTATCCTCTGCGCGCCTCGATACCATATTTATCGCGGCCCGGGCGATGTCCTTGACGCCGGTGCGTTGCTCGTTCAGTTCCAACTTGCCGATTTCTATGGTCGACACATCCAAGATATCGTTAATCAAATCGAGTAGATGGGCGCCGGACGAGTGGATATTATCCAGATACTCGTTTCGCTTCGCTTTATCCAAATTACCCAAAACCCCACTCCGGAGCGCGTCTGAAAATCCGAGAACAGCATTGAGGGGCGTGCGTAATTCATGGCTCATATTGGCTAAAAATTCGGATTTTGTGCGGTTAGCCATTTCGGCTTCCTGCATCGCATCGACCAGGGATTTTTCTATTTTCTTGCGCCCCGTGATATCACGCACGAACGAACAGAGATATTCTTCGCCTTCAAATTCAAAATGGTTGGCAGAAATTTCGACGGTAAAGGTATCTCCATCTTTACGCCGATAATTGGCTTCGTAAGTCAAATGCTTCTCAGTTTCAACGTTTTCCCAATATTCGGGCCACTCATCTTCCGTTAGGTTCGAATTGACGTCGGTAATTTTCATACCAAGCATTTCTTCATGGCTATAACCCAGCCGGCGGCCAAATATTTTGTTCGCATCTAAAATATGCCCGTCCTTGGCAATCGTGACGATGCCTTCTTCGGCAGATTCAATTTCCTGTTCGCGCAGGCGCAGCCATTTATTCCGTTCTTTTCGCTCGGTAATGTCATCGACCATAACGATGACGCCGCGAACAGAACTAAAGGGGCCGAGATGCGGCAGATAGGTGACATGCACCCAACTCCGAACGCCGCCATCCCGCTCGATCCAATTTTCAAATGTGACGGTTTCTCCGGCCAGAGCGCGTTTGGCGTGCTTGCCGGCGACCTCATAAATACCATGGCCAAGCGCGTTGCGGATAGATGTGCCGACAACATGGGCCGGTTTTTCCCACAACAGTTCCCAATATTTGTCATTGGCGAATTGAAATATTTCACGGGTATCGAAATAGGCAATGCCAGCCGGAACCGCATCAAGGATCATTTGCAAGAAGTCTTGATTTTTTTTAACCGAGGCGGCGGCTTCTTTTCTTTCGGACACACGCATCATAAGAAATAAGGCGACGGACCAGATAACCAACAGCGCCAGGCCGCGGTTCACCATCACGATCCACGGCGCACTCCCGGGCTGAGATAAGAAATAACCACCGATGGTGAGCAGAGAGCAAATTAAGGCAAACCCGAAGACAAACCGTTTTCTTGGAATCAAGCTTGTGATCAGAATGGGCACCACATAGAGAACCCCGCCGGCAATCCCCAAAGGGAGCAAGAGATCAGACACAAAC
>JABMOP010000057.1 GCA_013204125.1 Rhodospirillales bacterium
AATTTAAAAGACGACATGGAAGGTCAGATGCGCAAGATTGCCGCGTTCCTGGAAATTCCGATCGACGAAAGCAAATGGGATTTGATGGTCCATCATTGCAGCTTTGATTATATGAAGCGCAACGCAACCTTAAGCACACCGCTCGGCGGGACCGTTTTCACCGGCGGCGCCGAGGTGTTCGTCAATAAGGGTGTCAATAACCGTTGGCGGGAGGCGCTGACGCCGGAAGACATCGACGCCTACGAAGCGCGGGCGATCCACGAACTTGGCGCCGAATGCGCCCATTGGCTGGCGACAGGTAAATATTTGAACGAAAAGTAACGTCTTCGGTAAAATTAATGGCCGAAGTAGAATTAAGTATATATCACAATACCTTATTCGGTTATTATACGCGCATTATTGGCGCGGATACAAATATTGAGCGAGAATGCATGAGCAAAGTCGCAGCCTGTTTTTTGGTCGCACTGGGGATTGGGTTTTTAATCGTTATCGACGTGATATCGATCGCTCCCTCTTGGACGATTTATTTGGAAGGGGTGGGCATATTTTTGGCTCTGCTTGCCGCTGCTTTGTATTATATGCATCACACCGATTTGAAACGATCAGCCAGAATCGGCGATCCTCCGGTGAAAAAATAGGGGGGTCCATTTAAGGCCTCCCTATTTTTTCACCGAATGATCGGTCGCACCAAATAATTAAACCTTGATGTTGGTCAAAGTTTAGCCCCCTCGATTGAGGTAATTAGCAAACCTAGCAAACTTGGCGAGGGGAGCTATTGATGGACGTGTTCGATCCAAAATTTGAGCGGGCGGCGGAGGTTGACGCTGAGGACGACGCCTGGGTGCCGACAGCGTGCTCGCTCTGTTACGGCAATTGTTCGATCCTCGCCCACCGGGTCCAAGGCACCATCATTAAATTAGAAGGCAATAAAGATAGCGCCGTCGGCAAAGGGCGAATGTGCGGCAAAGGTGTCTCGGGGCTGATGACCCATTATGATCCTCACCGCCTGAAAGTCCCCTTGCGCCGCACCAACCCGGAAAAAGGCATGGGCGTTGATCCCAAATGGAAGGAAATCACCTGGGAAGAGGCCTTAACCGAGATCACCGAAAACCTGGTGCGTATCCGCGCGGACGATCCGCGTAAAGTCGTCTTTCAGCGGACCACCACGGTGCAGGCGGCGCGGGTTCCGTTGCAGTCTTTTTCCGCCGGCTATGGGTCCAACAATCATTCCACCGCCGGCGGCGGGCTTCATTGCGGCAACGGCGCCCATTTGATTAGCGGCGTGATGCATGCTTCCTGGGGCATCGTGCCGGATTTCCAATATTGCAATTACGCCCTATATTTCGGCGCCTCCAAAGGCCACTCAGCCGGTCATGCCTCGACCTCCAACATGGCGCTGGCGGCGGACGCCAGGGCGCGCGGCATGAAAATGGTGGTGGTTGATCCGATGTGTAATTTTGCCTCCGCCAAGGCCTCCGAATGGGTGCCGATCCGGGTCGGCACCGATGCCGCCTTGGCGCTGGCCATGTGTAACGTCATCGCCAACGAGTTGGCGATCCTGGATGTGCCTTATTTACGCGCCAAAACCAACGGGCCGTATTTGATCGGCCCCGATGGCCGTTATTTACGGGACCCGGAAACCGGCCAGCCATGTGTGTGGGATGATACGGCGGAAGCCGCCCTGCCCTTCGATCTGCCTGATCCGGAAAACATGGCCTTGGATGGCGAATTTGAGGTTGATGGCATCACGTATCGGCCGTCGTTCGCCCTTTTAGCCGAACATTTGAAACAATTCACCCCCGATTGGGCCGCAGAAATTACCACCGTTCCGGCAGCTAATATCCGGCGCCTGGCGACCGAATTTGCCCAGGAAGCCAGGGTCGGCAGCGTTATCGTCGTCGATGGCGTCACCCTGCCCTACCGGCCGGCGGCGGCCATCGCTTTCCGTGGCAATCAGGGACACAAAAACTCGGTCTATAATTTCCTGAGCGTCGATCTTTTAAATCATCTGGTTGGCGCGGCGGATGTGGTCGGCGCGTGCCTCGGTTTCCCCGCCGTCAGCTACGGCCATCCGGAATCGGACGGCCCCCATTGGGTGCCAACCGCCGATAAAGACGGCTTGATGGTCGTCGATCAATGGATGAGCTTCCATCTGCCCTACCCGTACGATGCGCCGCGGGTTCCCCAACAAATGGGGCTCCAAGATTTATTCCCCATGAGCATGACCTCGCCGTTTCTGGATTCCGAGGACCGCGAAGAATTATGGACTAAATTTGATCTTCCCTACCGGCCCGAAATGTTGGTCAATTTCGGCGCCAATTTGTTGATGAGTATCGCCAACAAAGACGCGGTGGCGGCATCGCTGGCAGACTATAAATTCATTGTTTCGTTTGATTTGTTCATGACCGAAACTTCGGACTTCGTTGATATTCTGCTGCCCGATTGCAGCTATCTGCAAAGCCTGGACACCCGCTCCAACTACCCCACCATCCTTAGCCATCCCGCCGGCATGGGCGATTGGAGCTGGCCGATCCGCCAACCCGTCCTGCCGCCCGACGGAGAGCAGCGCCGCTTCGCCGATGTGTTGCTGGAGCTGGCGGAGCGCGCCGGCTTCCTGCCCGACATGCTGGCCGCCTTTAACGCCCATTGCCGGTTGAAACCGCCTTATGCGCTGGATGTGGATAAGACCTATAAATATGCAGAAATATGCGAGGCCGAGCTTAAATCCAATTTCGGACCGGACAAGGGGCTCGATTGGTTCAAAGAACATGGCCTCGCCAGTTGGCCGAAAAAGGCGGAAGAGGTCTATTGGCGACCGTTCCTCGATGTGCGGGTGCCGGTCTATTGGGAATGGATGCTGGATATGGGCGAAAAAATCGCCGCCATCGCCGAGCCGCGCGGCCTTCAAATTCCCCGCGAATATTATCAGCCGATGCCTAATTTCCTGCCCTGCCCGTCCCATGAATGTGATCACGCCGGGTTCGATTTCTACGCCTTTTATTACCGCGATACCCTGCACGCCAACTCCTTCACCATGGAAAATCCGTGGCTCGACGAAGCGGCGCGGTTGGACCCGTTCTCCTACAACATCGCCTTGAACGCTGCGAGCGGCGCCGCCAAGGGTCTCAGCGATGGCGATATTATCCGCGTCGAAACCGATACCGGGCGCAGCGTCGAAGGCCGGGTGCGCCTGACCGAGGCGATCCATCCGGAAGGCCTTGGTATTGCCGCCTTGTGCGGCCATTGGAGCGATGGCATGCCGGTCGCCAAGGGCAAGGGCGTCTTCTTCAACGACCTCCTGGAACTCGATTGGCAACACACCAGCCCGGTCAATCTCAACCTCGATCTTTGCGCCAAAGTAAAAGTAACCAGACTGGCGGCTGCGCAATGAGGTAGGTTTAAGGGATTAACCGACAAGGTGAACACCGATGCCGTCATCTCTGCGCTCTCTTCTCGCTCGCATTGATGCGGCCACGGGCGCTGACCCGGAACTAGACGCCGACATCGAAAAAAATTTACGCGGCCAATCCGATAGAACGCCCAACTACACAAGCTCCGTCGATAGATGCCTGGAGTTGCTGCACACCACCTTGCCCGATTGGCATTGGCACCTTGGGCGCAACGCCAGCGGTCAGTTTCCGTATGCGACTTTGACGAATGGGAATATCTCGGTGTCCGCCGATAACACAACGGTGCCGCTGGTATTGCTGGCGGTAATCCTTCAGGCCTTGATCGAACAACGTCGATCAGCGCGCAAAATGAAGTAAGGTTACGGTTTCGGCACGACCAGGACTTGTTCGGTTTTGTAGCGCCCTTCACAGTCATCAACTGTTTTTTTGACGATGGCGGCTTTCATGCCCATGTCATATCTCAGCCAGATTTTTTTGTGGTCTTCCAAAATTTTTGCTTCGGTTAAGGCGTCTGACAACAGGTTATGCCTGATCATAAACACCTCTTCGGTAATGAACAGATGCTGATGGGCGCGCATCGGCGCGCGGCCGGCATAGATGAGCGGCGTCCTGCCGAACATATCGGCCATGAATTCGGTTTGTTGTATTTCCAGATGCCACCGTTCTTGACCGACAAAAAACCCTTTCAACCAGGGATGGGAAAGCAATTTGTCATAGAGAAGCGTATGCACAAGTTCAACAACGGGGCGCCCGCCAACTTCATCAAAAAACGTCGAGGTCATGTGGTATTCGTCCTAATGCCGTTAAATAATTTTAAGACCTGGGTGTTTCGCGCAGCTCTTTTAACTCATAGGGGTCCGTATATATATCTGCAATCGCGGCGCCCGCGCGCAAAGCTCGATCATTGGCACAGTGTACCATCGGCGGATATCCGCATAAAAAGATGCGCCAATCTTTTAGGCCAGCATGCTCGGAAAAGGCAACATCGTCGGCGCGGCCCGGGCGGTATCCTTCGGCGGCATCACCGCGCGAAACGCAGGGAATATAGCTAAAATTGCTATGGGCCGCTTCCAATTCGCGCAGATCATCGCCCAAATATAGCCCTGCTAGAGTCTGGCTGCCGTGGTAAAGATTGATCGAACCAATATGCCCCGCCGCCAAGGCATCCCTGGCAATGCCGATGAGCGGGGCAAGGCCGGTTCCATTGCCGATCAGCAGCATTTTCTGGTCGGCGCGGCCCGGCTCGTAAAAACAATTTCCGGTCGGGCCTTGTATGCCCAGATGATGCCCCGGCTCTAGATCATCCAAGATCCAATTGCTCATTTGACCTTTTTCGAGGCGCTTTACATGAAATTCCAAACGGTCATCCTGGCTTGGCACGCTTGCCAGGGAATAACTGCGCACCAATCCGTCTTCGCGGCGAAGGTTGACGAATTGGCCGGCGTGATAATAAAGCGGTGTCGTCGGTTCCAAAAATATCCGGCAAATATCAGGCGTCAGAGGGTCGATATCAAGAACCACGGCCGGGCTGAACAAATCCTGCTCGGCGATATTGGTTACCGTTATATCCGTTGTCGGTTGGCATACACAGGGCAGGAAATGCCCTTGCGCCGCTAAGGAATCGCGTAAACCTTCCTGCGCTTGAGCCGGCACACCACCTTCCACCACCTGCATGACGCAGGTTACGCAGACGCCCATTTTGCACGAATACGGAACGTCTTGCCCATTTTCGAGCAACACATCGAGGACCGTTTGTCCTTCGCTACAGGAGAAAATGCGGTTGTAGAATAGTACGCTAGCCATCAAGCCACTTCACCAAATTATGGAAGATTCCGTCTGCACCCTTAGATGAACTACATATGGGTTCACCTTCCTCAAATAAAAAGAATATAACGACCTTCTCGGATTGCACGCTCAGGATATTGATCTTCCTCGCCGTCAACGGCAGCGGACAGGCTTCAGCGCGGCAGATCGCGGCGGAATTGGTCGATTGTTGAGCTTGGATAATCCTCTAATGGATCATCAGCACCGGAATTTTGGCGTTTGAAATGATATGGCGGGTGACGCCGCCGAGGATAATTTGCACCAACCGGCTATGGGTGAAGGCGCCGGTCACCAGCAAATCACATCCATTATCATTACAGTAATCGGTGATCGCTTCGCCGACCGATTTCGCGCCGGGTGAGACATGTTCACACTTGGCCGTTATGCCATGGCATTTAAGGTAGGTCGCCAATTCTTCGCCGCCGATTCGGGTGACGCTTTTTTCGGTTTCGGCGGTCAGCACCGTAACCTTGTCCGCCGTCGCCAAAAGCGGAATGCCGCCGGCCACTGCACGGGCCGCTTCGGAAGTTCCATTCCAGGCGATAACCGCGTTCTTACCAATGTCACCGGATGAATTTTCAGGCACCATAAGCACCGGTCGGCCGGTTTCGAAAATCGCCGCGTGGAGGGTCAGCAAGGACGGCTGAGAAGTGTCGTTCGCCGGTTGCGCCATGACGATCAAATCGACGACGCGCCCACGGTTGGCAACCCGTTCGTCTTCGCGGCCCTCTTCTTGGAGCCACGACATGGATGCCCCACCGGTGCAATCGGGTTTATCAGTAACCGAAACATTATTGGCGCTGCAGAAATCATCAAACATCTTGTGGGCCACTGCCGCGCGGTCGTCCGCATCACGATCGGCAAGATTGATCATTTCCTCGATCATGCTGCCGGACATGCCTTCGCCGAGCAACGGCACGGCTTCTTTTGAATCCGCTTTTACGTGGATAGCCTGAATATGGCTGTCGCATTGCCGAGCGATATTCATGGCAACGCTGAGTGCGCGTTTACAAGCCTCGCCGCCATCGATCGGTGTTAATATGATTTTATAGCTCATGGTCCCTCGATGCTCCCTCGATAATTATTTCAGGCGATTATAATCTTCGCACCCCGACATTAGCACAGACAAGTTCAGCGGAAAGAAATTTATATTAGGCGGCAATCATATATTACAGATGGTCGCGCCGCTCTTCTATGCCTTCGGGGTCTTGGTGAATCAGGACTTCGGTGTTGGGGAACGCCGTTTCGACTTCATACATAACCTCGTCGGAAATTTCGTGCGCTTCCAACAAGGTGATATCGCGGTCCATTTCGATGTGAAATTGGATGAACGAATAGGGACCGGAAGAACGGGTCCGCATATCGTGAAGGCTGCGCACTTTCGGATGCTTCAACGCAATTTGGCGGATCAGCTTCCGGTCTTCCGAGGGAAATTCGGTGTCCATCAAATCGTGCAGCGATTGCTTGAAAATTTTACGGGCGCCGATGCTCATATAGACGATGATCGCCACCGCGAATAATGGATCGGCCAGGTCCCAGCCGCCGTAACCGGCAAGCAAAAGCGAAACAATTACTGCAACATTCACCAATATATCGACCCGATAATGCAGCGAATCTGCATTGATGGCGACAGAGCCGGTGCGCCGGACGACATAGCTTTGGAAACCGACGAGGCCGATCGTCAATATGATGGACACCCCCATCACCGCGATGCCGATTGCGCCATTTTCAACGGCTTGCGGTGATGAAATCCGGGTGATCGCAGCCAACAGCAAAAATAATCCGGACCCAGCGATAAACGCCGCCTGCCCCAATCCAGCCAAGGATTCGGCTTTGCCGTGACCGAACCGGTGTTCGGTATCGGCCGGTTGAAGTGCATGGCGCACGGCAAACAGATTGATCAGAGACGCAGCGGCATCAACCAGCGAGTCGATCAGGGATGAGAGAAGGCTCACCGAATCCGTCAGCGCCCAAGCGCCCAATTTGGCGCAGATCAGGACCACAGCAATCGATACGGAAGCGTAAGTCGCCGCGACCATTAACCGGCCGGCTTCGCCGTCGGGCATTAACCGGCCGGCGCCGCCGTCGGGAATCAATCGGCCGGCTTCGTTTTCTCGTGCGCTTTGAGAAGTGGTATTTTCTTGCACCAAATTCCCCCGAATTGGCAGGATTAAGGGTACAGACGTTCAATTGTCCATCCGTCCGAAACCTTATTATATAC
>JABMOP010000058.1 GCA_013204125.1 Rhodospirillales bacterium
CGACGTTCTCGCGAACGTTGGTTTCGGTCAATAAGGTATTGATCTGATGGGTGCGAACGAGGCCGCGTTTTACCCGCTCTTCCGGTTTCAGGCCATGAATGGCTTTACCGCTTAGGGAAATTTCACCGGCGTCGATCGGGATCATGCCGGTCAGAAGATTAACCAGCGTCGTCTTGCCGGCGCCATTGGGGCCGATCAAACCGACCCGCGCGCCGGCGTCCAGATCCAAATTTACCATTTGCGTCACGGCAAGGGCGCCGAAGTTTTTGCACAAACCGCGAACCGAAAGGACCGATGTACCGAGTTCGGTCATGCCGGGCCTTTTCGCCCGCCCTTGCGGCGGATCTTGGCAATAAACAAATCCCAAAAACTCATCAACCCGTCTTCGAGAAACAGCACGACGAGCATCAATCCGATGCCGATGGCGAACATCCAAAATTCGGGGCTGACCTTGGCAAAATAATCTTGGGCGAGCACATAAACGGTGGCGCCGATGAACGCGCCCCAAATGCGTTTGGTACCGCCAAGCACCAACATCACGGCGACGATGCCGGAAAGGAAAATTTCAAGCACCGGCAAGCCGACGAAGCGCGTGGTCTGCGCCGACAACGCGCCCGCCGTTCCTGCCATCGCTGAAGACAGCGTATATGCGGCGACCAAGCGCCACCAAACCGGCGTTCCAATGGCGCGCATGCGCGGCGGGTTCTGGCGGATACCGTCCAGGGATCGCCCGAACGGCGAATGGATCACACGCCAAAATATGACAAACCAGGCGAACAGGAAGAACAGCGAATAGAGATAAGCCGTCTTTCCCCATAGATCGAATTTAAACAGACCCATCACCGGGTCCATCCGGATACCTTGCAACCCATCATCACCGCCGGTCCACTTATCGGCCTGATTGGCGACTTCGTGCAGCAAGGTGATAATGGCCAGGGTCAGCATGAGCAGCGTCACCCCCTGGGTGTGCAGGATTAAAATACCCGTTAAAAACCCTAAAACCGTCGTCAAGCCGGTGGCTACCAATAGGCCGGTCAGCGGATCTTTGGTCACATGCACGGCGAATATGCCGGCGACATAGGCGCCAAAACCGAAATAGGCCGCATGGCCCAAGGTGATAATGCCGGCATAGCCAAGCGCCAAATCCAGCGACATGGTGAACAGGATCATAATCAGCACATTGGTCCACAGGCTTAAAAACCCGCCGGCGGTAAAAAAGATAGCAATAGCAATCAGCCACGGCAGCAAATGCCACACCCGGCCAAGCCCGCCCGCCGCGCCAAGTTCGCCAAATCCGGTCGAAGAATTGCGTTCGTTCATGACGCTGATTTCGGCGGCAGCAAACCATTGGGCCGCCAGAGAAGAAGAATGAACACCGCGCTATACAAAATAAAGGACGAATAGGTCGGCACCGTGAAGGTGCCCGCCGTTTCGATAAGGCCGAGAACGATGGCGGCTACGAACGAGCCCTTAAAACTGCCTTCGCCGCCGACAATCACGACAACCAGGAACAAGACCAAGTAGCGCAACGGATAAAAGGCTTCCAAAGGCAACATACCGACACCGATGGCGCCGCCAAAACCGGCCAATGCCGAACCGCCGATAAATGTAATCGTGAACAGCCGGTTGACGTCGATACCGACGGCGCGGGCCATGTGAGGGTTATCAACCGCGGCACGAATGCGCGCGCCAAACAGGGATCTGTCGATTAAAAGCCATAGGAAAAACGCCAATACCGAACCCGTCGCGATTAAGAACAACCGGTAGGCTGGATAGTTCCTGAACCCGATGTCAACCGTTTGCTCCAACCAGGGCGGCAACTGAATGCTGCGAAAATTCGTCCCGAACACCATGGTCAAGGCGGCGATAGCGACGAACACCAAACCGATGGTCATTAACACTTGGGCCAATTCGCCCTTGCGATAAAGGGGGCGAAAGACCGTCATTTCACAGGCGCCGCCGACCACGCCAGCGGCGATCGAACCAATCACAACCGCCACAAAAAAGGAATATCCCGCACCCGTCAATTCCGCAGCCACGTATCCACCGACCATCGCAAAGGCCCCATGCGCCAAATTAACGACACGCATGAGCCCCATAGTAACGGTGAGGCCGACGGAGATGATAAATAATATCATCCCGTAGGCCACACCGTCTAAGAGTATGGTCAATGCATAAGACATAACGGCACTTACCGGATGCGGATATTAGGTAGGCGTCTTTGCCTACTTATTCCTTACCCGGATCTTTCATCATCGGCATAACGTCGAAGTCTTCGTTCACCAGAACGCCGTTCCGTTTCACAACACGGCGGATATACATGTTCTGGATAGCGTCGCGTTCGACGGGATCGATTTTCAACGGACCGCGTGGGCTATCGAATTCCCGGCCGCGCGAAAAGTCGATCAGTTGTTTGCCGGTAAAGTCAGGGCCCAACTTGCCGACCGCATCATAGATCAAACGCATGCCATCCCAGGCACCGACGGAAGCGATATCGGGGATATAATCCTTACCCTTGCCGTGAAGATCGGTCAGCGCTTTGCGCATCGCGAGGTTCGCCGGAAGGGTGTTGGTCTCCGTGTAATGCAGCGCCGAGACAACACCAATGGCCGCATCGCCGGTAGCGGGCAGAAAAATCTGCTGCATTTCGCCGGTGGCGAGAAGCTGGATGCCTGCCTTTTTAAGACCGCGCTTGGCCCAGGCATTCACCGTCGCGATCGACGGCGGTCCCGCAGGCATGAAGATATAGAGTGCATCGGGCTTAGCTTGCAGAACATTCTCCAGGAACGGCGCATAATCGGTGGTGCGCAAAGGAATGCGGACGCTCTTGACGATCTTTCCGCCATGGGACGTGTAGTCCTTAATAAACTGCCGTTCAGCATCATGACCCGGCGCATAGTCGGAAACGATCGTATAGACCGTTTTGACGCCGTTTTTGGCCGCCCACAGGGCCACCGGACGCGATTGTTGCGGCAGGGTCATGCTGACACGCACAAACATATCGGACATGCGGGTGATCTTGGACGTTGCCGCGTTCATGATAACGGTCGGAACTTGTGCTTCGTTAATCACCGGAGCCAACGCCATGGTGTTGTTGGAAAACACCAAACCGGTGATAATCTTGACGCGATCGCGGAGGATCAGTTCCTCGGCAAGCTGCTTGGCTTTTGCCGGGTTCGGGCCACCCACATCGCGGTATATGATTTCAATTTCATTGCCGTTGACGCTGGTCCCGTTCAGTTTTTGGAACGCTTCTACGGAATCGCGGAACTGCTTACCCCAAATAGCGAAACCGCCAGAAAACGGCGCGATAAAGCCGACCTTGACCTTAGCGGCCATGGCGGAATCGACACCCAGCAGCATCACGATAGCTGCAGTGATTGCGAGTAGTTTTTTCATAATAATTAACCTCCCATTGGATGTGCCAGGCAGTATCCTAAGCGCCCAGCTTGCCTCCATATAACCAAATTAGACGCCCATCACAACTCATCAAATGGAATCACTATCCGGGAAATTGGGCACGGCCGTTTTCGATTTTTACATCGGCAGCCGGCAGAGCTGGGCGGCCCAATATCATTTCCGAAGCCTTTTCGGCGATCATGATGGTTGGTGCGTTGGTATTGCCGCCGATAATTGCCGGCATGACCGACGCATCGACAACGCGAAGGCCATCAATCCCCCTAACGCGGAGCTCGGGATCGACCACCGCATCACTGCCGGGTCCCATCTTGCAGGTGCCGACCGGGTGGAAGATGGTCGCCGAAAAGTTCCGAATATAATCCCGGATATCGTCGTCCGATTGGACAGCCACGCCCGGTTTCCGCTCCGCCTTCCGGTGCTTATCGAACGCCGGCGCCTGGGTGATGCGCCGCGCCAATTTAACGCCGCGCAAAAGAACCTCCATATCCTCGTCCACGCAGAAAAAACGGGGATCGATAATGGGCGCAGTTTTGGCATCCCTATCTTTTAGGCGTATTTCACCCACGCTTTTGGGACGCAGTAAAACCGCAGTGACGGTATAGCCGTGTCCGGCGCCGATCACCCCGCCTTTGGCGGTCCGGAGTCCGGGCATAAAAGTAAACTGGATATCGGGCCTGGAGGCATCCGGGTCGGTGCGCACAAAGCCGCCGCCTTCGATCATATTGCCGGCAAAAAAGCCGCGCCGGAACAATAAATATTCTAGCGCCCCCCAGGCGAGCCTGGGCGCGGAGCGAAAGGAGAGGCCGTAGCTGATCGCATCTGCACTTTCAACCTGAACACCGGCGGCGATATGGTCTTGCAGATTTTTGCCGACGCCGGGCAGGTCAAACACAGGTTCGATCCCAAGGGCGCTCAACTCGGACGCGGCACCGATGCCCGAACGCAGCAATATAGCCGGCGATCCAATGGCGCCGGCCGATAAGATAACTTCGCGGCCGGCAGCGACAATTTCGGTGCGGCCTTTGCGATTGATTTGGACGCCCGATGCGCGCCGCCCATCGAAAATTATGCGGTCGACTTCGGCGTCGGTTATGATTTCTAAATTAGACCGCCCGCGCGCCGGCTTCAAGAATGCCGCCGCCGTCGAATGACGTCGACCGCGTTTAATGGTCGTCTGCCGATGGCCCCAGCCTTCTTGATCTTCGCCGTTGAAATCATCGCGGCGCGGCAACTGCATAGAATCGGTGGCTTCAAGCATCACATCGGTAAGCGGGTTATAGCGCGAAAGGTTGGAAACATTAAGCGGCCCACCCTGCCCATGAAAATCCGAGCCGCCATGGACTTCGTTGTTTTCCGATTTCCGGAAATAAGGCAGCACATCGGCGTAAGACCAGCCGGGATTTCCTTGATCCGCCCATTCGTCGTAATCCAGCGGATGGCCACGCATATAAATCATACCGTTGATCGAGGACGAACCGCCGAGAGTTTTGCCACGCGGAATATAGATGGGACGCGCACCGGCGTCTTTTTGATCGACCGTCGAATAGCGCCAGTTGAGCACTTTGTGGTGCATCAGGGCGATGACCCCGGCCGGCACATGGACCAAGGGGCTGCGATCCTTCCGTCCCGCTTCGATCAAGCACACGGTATTTGCCGGGTCTTCGGACAAGCGGTTGGCCAGCACACATCCAGCCGAGCCGCCGCCCGCTATAATAAAGTCAAAGATCATTTTGCCCCCGCCGTCCCTTATGATTTTTTGCTTAATTACTTTGACATGTTGAACGAATTTGTGGACCGGAACAACGATGTAAATTACGCTGACGGAATATCTCATCGATAACGGGAGTTGATTATGGGCAAAGCAACCATTCGCCACTTGGCGATCGTCGCCAAGGATCCGGAAAAATTAGCGGAATACTATAAAAAAGTGTTCGGCATGGAAGAGGTTCACCGCGACGACAAAACCAAGAAAGAACGCGGCAAAATTGGCGTTTTCCTGACCGACGGCTATTTGGCCCTTGCCATTCTGCCGTTGCGGCTGGAAGGCGAAAATGGCCTCGGCATCCATCACTTCGGGTTTCACATCGAGAGCATGGACGAGGTGGCGGGCATTATGGACGGCGAAGATGTCGAAGCGCCGCAAATGCGCCCCGGCGACCGACCCTTTGCAGAATTTCGCGGCATGGACCCGGAAGGCAATTTGTTCGATCTATCCGAACACGGCTACCAGAAACTCGAAACCAATGACGAACGGGCGGCGCTTAAGTCTTAATCACCACCTTGCCAAACATGGCGGCGGATTTTTGGTATTCGAAGGCCGCGTGGGCATCGTCGAAATCAAAAACCCTGTCCACCACCGGCTTGAGACCGTTGACCACCATCGCCGCGTTCATGTCTTCGAACGATGCTTTCGAGCCAACCAGGACGCTGTTCAAGGTCGCAAAATTGCCAACAAAAGCAGGCGCATTGAATGGCACTTCGCGCCCGGCAACGAAGCCGATTTGATGGATCTGACCGCCGAGGGCCACTGACGCAATCGATTGCGGCAAAGTGCCGCCGCCGACTTCGACAACGTGATGAACACCGCCGCCGCCGGTCATCCCGCGCACAGCCTCAACCCAATCAGGCGTCGATTTATAGTTTAAGGTTTCATCGGCGCCCAACCTGCGCGCGCGTTCCAGCTTTTCATCGCTGGAGGAAAGGATAATGACCCGCGCGCCCGCTGCTTTCGCAAATATAAGCCCGAATACGGAAACGCCGCCGGTGCCGATCAACAACACCCATTGGCCTGCGATCAGCGGCGTGGCACGATAGAGGGCGTTCCATGCGGTGACGCCGGCGCATGGCAGGGTGGCGGCTTCCTCATACGATAGGTGAGCGGGAATGTGCACTAGGCCGTTTTCGTCCAGCACCATTTTTTCGGTTAAAACACCGTCCATCGGCACGCCCAGAACCCGGCCCCGGTATTCTTGCCGATATGCGCCGTCGATCCAGCCTTGCACGAAGGTGCCGGCAACCCGATCGCCCTTGGTAAACCGGGTGGTGTTTTCGCCGACCGCAATGACTTCACCGGCGCCATCGGATAACGGGATAACCGGCTCGGTAATCGGCCCCATTCGATACTGGCCGGCCAATATGGATTGATCCCGGGCGTTGATGGATGTGGCGTGAATTTTGACAAGCACCTGGCCCGCACCGGGCTCGGGATCATCGCGGTTGACCAATTCCAATCCATCGAGCCCATTTCCTCCGGGCTGCAATTCCCATGCTTTCATCGTTCTCACCTCATTTTAATTTGGCCCAAACCTATCTTAGCCGGTGTCATCAGCGATGTCTTGACCGGGGCAGTTTAGGGCCGGATGCTGGGGCAAACCAGACGAGGCAAACAAATGAATAAAAAGCTGCGCAGCAATTTTCCCTACGGATCATCCCCCTGGGCCGTGCGCCGCGCCCAATGGAAGGCGCTTGGGCTTTCCAACGAAGATCTGGAAAAACCCAAAATCGCCATCGTCAATACATCGTCGGAACTGGCCATTTGTTTCAGCCATCTGGACGGTATCGCGGCCAAATTGAAAACCACAATTCGTGAAGCCGGCGCGGTGCCGTTCGAAGTCAGGACCGCGGCGCCATCCGATTTTATCACCAGCGCCGGGCGGCGCGGCGGCTATATCCTGTCGGCCAGGGATTTGATCGTCAACGATATCGAAGTGGCCGTCGAAGGCGCGCAATTGGACGGCATGATCTGCCTTGCGTCTTGTGATAAAACGGTCCCCGGCCAATTGATGGCGGCGGCGCGCCTCGACATTCCGGCAATCATTGCAATCTGTGGCTATCAGCCGAGCGGCGAGTTTGAAGGCAAGCATGTGGACATCGAAGACGTGTTTCTCATGGCCGGGCATGTGCTGGCGGGGAAAATGACGGCGGAAAAATTGGAAGGCATGGCTGACAATGCGATCGGCGGCCCCGGCGTCTGTTCGGGCATGGGAACCGCCAATTCCATGCATATCGCCTGCGAAGCGTTGGGTATGGCTATGCCGGGAAGCGCGCCGGTTGCCGCCAATTCGGACAAAATGTTTACCGATATCGAGGCGGCGGGGAAGCGCATCGTTGAAATGGTGGCGGACGGCCAAACCCCGCGTGATATCCTGACCCCGGACGCCTTCGCCAATGCCGCCATGGCGGTGCTTGGGGTTTCCGGTTCCATAAATTGCGTTAAACATTTGCAAGCCATCGCCATCGAGGCCGAGTGCGATATCGATGTCTATGCCTTGTTCGATGAATTATCGGCGGAAATTCCCGTGCTGGCGGCGGTGCGCCCGAACGGCGAAGGTACCATCGAAGCCTTTGAATCGGCGGGCGGCGCCCGCACAGTGATGAAACGGATGGAGAAATATATACGCGGCGGGGCCATCACTGTAACCGGGAAAACCGTTGCGGAAAATCTAGCCGAGATTACGCCGGGCGAAGACCAAGTCATCCGGGATGCTGATAATCCGTTCTCAAACCGCCCGCCGATTGTCATCGTTAAAGGGTCGCTGGCAGAAGAAGGCGCGATCATCAAGCTTGGGCTGCTGGAGGACCGGGTGTTTGAATTCACCGGCCCGGCTCATGTGTTTGGCTTGGCCGACGACGCCATGGAAGCCGTTCGTGGTGGCCACATAAAGGAAGGCGAAGTAGTTGTTTTGCGGGGCCTCGGCGTTAAAGGCGGGCCCGGCATGTCAACGGCATCCCGGGTGGTGTTTGCTTTGGACGGCGCCGGGCTTGGCGATACCTGCGCGCTGGTCACCGATGGGCAATTATCGGGCCTGGTCAACCGCGGGCTGGTGGTCGGCGAAGTATCCCCCGAAGCGGCCACCGGCGGCGCATTGGGGCTCGTTGAAGACGGCGACATTATCGCCATCGATGCCATTTCAAAATCGGTAGAACTTCAGGTTTCTAAAACTGAATTGGATGCCCGGCGCGCCCGGCTCAAGAACGAGCCTTTGGACGAAGGCAAGCCAGGTTGGTTGAGCATCTATCGCGACACCGTACAACCGCTCGCCAAAGGCGCGGTGCTGGCAAAGCGGGAATTTTAACTCGCTCTGCGACCTCAACTTGAGACCTCATCCAAAGCCTGTCGAAGGATGGTGCTGCCACTTCGACAAGCTCAGTACGAGGAGCTTTTAACCGGACATCTTGTCCAATTGCTACGGTGCGGTGCCTGCGTTTCATGCAACAAGACCAAGCGTGTAATATCACGGGCCATAATCGGCCCATTGAGTCCGATTGTGTGCAAGGTGCGCGGCTCGACAACCTTCAATCCGATTACCGCCGGGTAGATGCGGAGCGCGCTTCGCATAATAACGTGGGAAGCATTGCTTAAAAAATGGGCGACGGTGAAATCTTTGGTCTCGTTCAATTTTTTATCAGAACCATCCATAATTTTTCTGCCCGGTTGGTGCCATGGGCGTTGAACACGCTCAAATATTATTGATATTCTGTGCTGGAAGTTGCCACGCCCGCCCCCTTCATGGAGAGACGCCAATGTAACTTTACATGTAAAGTTAATGACGTATGATCGCAATATAATAACTGAATGAAATTGGCTCGCATTTGCATATAAGATGCGCGGCCACCCGCTTTTTCACCGAGGAGAATTCTATGACTAAAGGACCGTTTCGCGCCGATCATGTGGGAAGTTTCTTGCGCCCTAAAGAGCTTATGGGTGCGCGCGAAAAAAGGAAAAACGGCGATATAAGCGCTGAAGATCTAACCGAAGTGGAAGACCGCCTGATCCGTGTTGTTGTCGAAAAGCAAGAAGCGACGGGCCTTAAATCCATAACTGACGGCGATTTCCGGCGCACCTCCTGGTCCGGTGATTTCCTGACCGCCATCGACGGCGTTGAAATGAGCGGCCTAACTTCGGCATCGGCATCCGCGCCACCCAAAGACACACCCTTGGGCGGCAAGGTGGAAAACTGGCAACCGCCGACCCCAATCACCACCAAAAAACTTGCCCGCCCCGCCGGCGGCATCCAACGCCCGTCGTTTGAATTCCTAAATAGCGTCACCACCAAAACGGCCAAGGTGTGCATCCCGTCACCGAGCATGCTCCATTTCCGGGGTGGGCGCGGCGGCGTTGACGAAACTGCCTATCCGGACATGGAAGAATTCTTCGATGATGTTTCCGCCGTCTGGAAAGCAGAAATTATGGATTTGGCGTCCATGGGCTGCAAATATTTACAATTGGACGACACCAATCTGGCCTATCTATGCGACACGAATATGCGCCAGCGCGTTGCCGATTTAGGCGAAGACCCGGACCAATTGCCGCTTCTCTATGCTAGGCTGATTAATAACGCCATTGCAGATCGGCCGGACGATATGGCCATCACTGTGCATCTATGCCGCGGGAATTCCCTAAGCCGGGGACACGCCGAAGGCGGCTATGAGCCGGTGGCAGAAAAAATGTTCAACGAAGTTAAGATCGACGGCTTCTTCTTGGAATACGATTCCGAACGCGCCGGCGATTTCCAACCGCTGCGCTTCGTGCCCAAGGGCCTAAAAATCGTCCTCGGCATCGTCACCTCGAAATTCGGCGAATTGGAATCCACCGACGATCTCAAACGCCGCATTGACGAAGCGTCCGAATTTATGCCGGTCGATCAGATGTGCCTGAGCCCGCAATGCGGGTTCGCCAGCCATACCGGCGGCAACATTTTGGAAGACGACCAACAATGGGCGAAGCTGAACATGATCACGGAACTGGCATCGGAAATTTGGCCGGACGCTTAGACCTCCATATTCGAGGGGCATTTAAATAAGGGAGACTTGCGTTGAAACAAAGTGAAAGCCGGATACTCACGACCCATGTCGGCAGCTTGATCCGCCCGCCGGAAATCAAAGAGCATCTGCTGGCCAAAATCAGTGGTGATTACGACGAAGCGGCGCACCGGGCAAGCCTGACAAAAACCGTGGCCGAAGTCGTGAAGAGCCAAGCCGATACCGGCATCGACGTGGTCAGCGACGGCGAGTTCGGCAAGGGCATCAGTTGGTCGCAATATGTATTAGAACGCCTGGGCGGGTTCGAGCGCCGCTTCCTCGACAAAGATGCGGCGGACCCCTACGCCGCCGGCGCCGACCGTGAAAAGTTTCCGGAATTCTACCAGGAAATGGATGAAGCCGATGCAAAGAGCGCCCGCGGCGACGGTGGTGCGGTTAAGGCCGAAAGCGTCTGTACCGGCCCCATCGTCTATACCGGGCAAGACCAATTGCAGCGCGATATCGACAATCTGAAAGCGGCCGCGGATGCCGCCAATGTGGCCGAAGCGTTTCTTCCCGTTGCCGCGCCGGCAAGCGCTATTCCCGACCGGCGCAACGAATATTACGCCACCAACGAAGAATGTGTGTTCGCCCTCGCCGACGCCATGCGCACCGAATACAAAACCATCACCGATAGCGGGCTGATTGTGCAGATCGATGACGCCCGCGCCGCCGTCACTTATGACCGCATGCTACCGACCCAGCCTAAAGAAGAGTTCCTCAACTGGCTGGCGATGCATATGGAA
>JABMOP010000059.1 GCA_013204125.1 Rhodospirillales bacterium
CCATAGCGCCCGGGCCAAAGGATCCAAGATCACCGCCCTTACTAGCGGAAGGGCAATCCGAGTTTTCGGTCGCGGCCGCTGCAAAGTCTTCACCGGCCTCGATTTTTGTTTTTAGTTCTGCAATTCGTGTTTCAGCATCTTCGCGGCTCAGTTCACTTGAACCACCACGTCCTTCAGAATGGGCGATGAGGATATGGGATGCGCGGATTTGGTCGGACATAGGATCAAGCTCCTTAATAAAAATGTGCCGCCGTTTTTGGGCGGTGTCTAAAATTCATGGGCTTTATTTAGAGGATGATATTCCAGTTGGCTAGCGCTATCTTCGCACCAGCCTAACCCGGCCAAATTTAAACAAATTGTTCGAATACCAAGAAGATGGCCGAAAAATACAAAAATAATCTGCTGGGCATAATCAGCGCAGTCATCGCCTCGTTTTTAGTGGTTTTGATGGGTGCTATCGGCAAAAAACTGGGCGGGGAATTATCCCCGTTTGTTGTGGTGTTTTTATACAGCTTGTTCAGCTTTATCGCCTTTTTGCCGGTGCTGGCAAAGCGCGGCGGCGCTCAAATCCGCTCGCAAGTACCCGGCCTTCAGGCGCTGCGTGCATTTGTTTTTGCGCTGGCCCTGGTTATGTGGTTTTGGGCGCTTCCCAAAATCGCGCTCGCCGATATGACGGCAATTGGTTATTCGTCGTCACTGTTTACATTGGTGGGCGCTATTTTATTTCTCGGCGAGGCTTCCAAATTATGGCGTTGGACCGTTTTGGCGGTTGGGGTCGCCGGCATGTTGGTGATTTTGAAGCCGGGATTCAGCGAAGTTTCCTTTGCCATGGTGGTAATTATCGCGGTTTCCGCGGCGATGGCCTTGGCACGCCTGATAAATAAAGTTGTTACCCGCAGAGATAACCCCATCGGCTTGGTATTTTGGCACGGCGCCCTTACGACTATTTATACCCTACCGACGGCGATAATTTATTGGCAATCGCCGACGAATGAACAGTGGATTTGGCTGATTTTGTTGGGCGCTTTGGGGGCAATCCAGCAATTATTTTCCGCCTGGTCCATCAAATATGCGGATTTCGGCATTATAGAGCCGGCGAATTTTCTCAAATTGGTCTGGGCTGCGGGTCTGGGTTTTGCGATATTTGGCGAGATTCCAAGCATCACAACCATCATCGGCGGGATCGTTATCGTCGGGTCAGTGATTTATGTGGCCAAGCGCGAGCGCCGCGATGCGCGTGATCTGGTATTGCCGACGCCGCTTTAAGTATCGGCCGACCGGAAATATATCAGAGGTCTTCATCAATGATGGCTTGGATCCCATCTTGATTTTCGACAGTAATCCAATTGCCGTCCAGGCTAATTATGCCATCCCGTTCCAATAATTCGAGATGCCTTTGGACAGCGTCATTGCCGACGCCCATCATGGCGACCAGCTCGTTCAAAGAAATTCGAACGGAAAATTTCAATCCTCCAGCGCCCGCGCCGCCGCTTTGGCTTAGATAATTCAGCCGCTTTGCCAACCGGCGGCGAAGATCCAAAAGGGTGAAATCTTCTAAATGTTCGTTTGAGTGCCTTAACCGCCGGCACATGACTTTCAGGAGGTTCAAACAAAGTTCGGAATTGCCTACGAGCGTGCCTAGAAAGGCATCCCGCTCGAGGCTCAGAAGCTCGGTGTCTTTCATGGCGGTCGCGTTGGCGGAACGTTCATGCCCGTCGATCAATGCCATTTCACCAAATACGTCGCCCGGATGCACGTTTGCGAATACGATTTTATCGCCATCCTTCGAAGGGGCGGATATTTGCACCTCGCCGGAGATTAGGATCATCATTTCATCGGCGGTGTCGCCGCGTTTGAATACGCTGCCTTCGGCATCGATGGAGATGGTTTTAGTCTGTCCGGCCAACGCATTTAATTCCGCTTCGGGCATGCTCCGGAGCAGGAAATGTTCGGACAAAAGCTCCTTAATATGTTCCCGCGACAAAGCCATTGTAACGATCTCCCCACGGACACTTGGTTTATTTTAAAATTGATGATCCTAATGCGCGTACATTAACCGTAAATCCATTTTGGTCAAATACCGGATCACGATATCTGCACGGTCGTAGAAGGGTCTATTTCGTTAAACCGAAGGAAGCGCTAAGTCATGATATCATAAAGGGCGGCGTAACTATTCCCACTCGATGGTGCCGGGTGGTTTAGAGGTAATATCGTAGACTACGCGGTTGATACCGTTGACTTCATTGATAATGCGGCTCGAAACGCGGCCGATGAATTCCATGTCGAAATGATAAAAATCGGCGGTCATACCATCGGTGGAAGTCACCGCGCGCAGTGCACAAACGAATTCGTATGTGCGCGCATCGCCCATCACGCCCACAGTCTGCACCGGAAGTAGCACGGCAAATGCCTGCCAAATCGCGTCGTAAAGACCCGCATTTCGAATTTCTTCAAGGTAGATTGCGTCCGCTTTTCGTAATATATCAAGCTTATCTGCGGATATTCCACCCGGAAGCCGGATCGCGAGGCCCGGACCGGGAAAGGGGTGGCGCCCGACAAAGGGTTCCGGCAAGCCGAGTTCCCGGCCGAGGACGCGCACTTCGTCTTTGAACAATTCGCGTAGGGGTTCCACCAATTTCATGTTCATGCGTTCCGGCAGGCCGCCTACATTGTGGTGGGATTTGATCGTGACGCTGGGGC
>JABMOP010000060.1 GCA_013204125.1 Rhodospirillales bacterium
GCGCACGATGTCGTGGACGGTGAGGAAATAGGGGGCATAAGAAAGCGCGTCAATGAGATCCAACTCATAGGCCACTTGTGCCGCGACTTTTGCTGGCACCCCGTCAGGATAACGCCGAATTGCGCCTTCGGCCGTCAAATGGGCTAATTCTTGCTGCGGCGTGCGTCCACCCGGCGCCGGATCGATGGGATATTCATAGCTGAGCTCGTCCAAATTGAAGCGGCAGGCAGCGACAATCTTTTGGGTGTTAGCGATGGCGTTCGGGTAGTCCTTAAACAGGCGCGCCATTTCGTCGCCCGATTTCAGATAACGCTCCCCATTGGCGGCCAAAAGATAGCCGGCGCCTTCGATGGTGCAATGTTCGCGAATGCAGGTGAGGGCGTCTTGAAGCGGCCGCCGCATCGCCGCATGGGCATGCACATCATTGGTCGCGGCAAGAGGGATAAAATGTTTGGCGGCAAGCGCCGAAAGGGTCGAAATTCGCCGCTTATCATCTCCTAAATAATTATTAAAAACAGATAGATATATATTTTTACTTCTCTTATTAATTAACTTTAAGAGAGAGGCTTCGAAAGCGTCGTCAATTTCCTCGGGCGGCACTGCAATCAGCACCTGAGCGCGGCCGGATTGGAATATTTTGGCGTCCAAAATATCATCCAGGAAGAGCTCGCAATCGCCTTTTTGAGTGCGCCGTTTGCCCATGCTGAGAAACTGCGAAAGACGGCTATAGGCGCTCTTATTCATGGGGAAACATAAAATATCGAAACAATCGCGAAAAACGAGGCGGGCGCCGACGATCAGCTGAATATCATGTTCTTTGGCCGCCGCATGGGCACGGGGCGCGCCGGCGAGCGAATTACGGTCGCTAATGGCGATGGCTGAATGACCGAGGGCGGCAGCCTGCATCACCAATTCATGCGGATGCGATGCCCCGCGCAAAAAGCTGTAATTGCTGGTGACCTGAAGCTCGGCGTAAGGGGTCATATGCTTATCAGGAAGGAAATTCTGAGTTTGAAATTAGGATTTCACTCAAATGACAAACCAAGCTTTTAAATTCGCTCCTTCCCACTTTTTCATGAAATTTTTTGTCCGCCGTTACCAGAATGGCCGCTTGAAGTTCCGCGCACGCTAAATAAAAGCAATCATAGGCCGGGTGATCGAGGGCCAATGACATATTTATTGCCCGCACGTGAAGATCTTGCGATGGATGTATAAAAGCAATAAGCCGCAGTATTGAAGGGGCAGCACTTTCTGCCTGAATTTTGGAGAAATTCCCCTGTCGCCACTTCTTCCAAGCAATATTTGTAACTTCGGGGATGATGAGATCAGGCGCTTCCAAAAGACTCGTGTCTTCAAGCAATTTTAGCGCTTTCTCGCGCCCTTCTTCGGGTGCAAACCATTTTAAAGCGACGCTGGCATCAATAATGAATGTCAACGATCACGGTCCTCACGGATAAGTTCGGCACTATCCGTCTGCTTAACGCCCTTAGGCGTCATAGCAGCAATACGTTCCACCAGTGCGAGAGCTTCCGTACCGCTCAAGCGCCCTGCCGTCTGTTTTAATATTTCACGCACCTCCGCTTCAAGCGAACGTCCGCTACTTTTTGCTCTGTTTTTCAATCTCTCAATCACCGTTTCATCAAGGTTCCGTACGGTTAGGGTAGGCATTAGTCTCTCCTTTTTATGGTGCATGCATTTTGCTAGCATATATGATATGCATGCGTTTTGCTAGCGTTTTTGGTCATGCAAAAAACCCGTGCAGATACCATTGCGGCGGGGTGTCGGCGCGGTAGAGCCCTTCGCGGAACAGCCAATAGCGCCCGCCGTCTTCGTCTTCGATGCGGTAATAATCGCGGGTGCCGTGTTCTAATGCGGCGCCCGGGGCGGGGCGGCCGCTGCGCATATAATTTAGCTGCCGCCACCATTCCGGGGCGATCCGTTCGGGGCCATCGGCGGCGGCCACTTTGTATTGGCGGCGGCGATAGCGAAACAAAACCGGCGGGCCGTCCGGAACCGGCGCCACGACCTCGATCGGCAACGGATGCGCCAAAAGCCGGATCGGGCGTTCGGTCCGCCGGGACGCGCCGTCCCACCCAACGGCGGCACCGGCCATCGCCGGGACTTCGCGGCTGGCCCGTTCGGGTATATGGCTGGCATGAGGCGAAAGCCGGGTTACATTGTTGGCGCCCAGCCGCCCCGATAAGCGGTCCACCAGGCGCGCCGATGTTTCTTTCAGAACAGCAGCATCCTTGGTCATCTCTTCTTGGCGCGGCGCCAAGGGCGCAATTTCCCGGGCGATCACCGCCATGACTTCGAGCCCAAAGCCGGGATCAAAATCTTCCATCTTGTCGGCAATAAGGCGCGCCAGATGGGCTGGATCACGGACCGGGCGGGACGTGCCGATACGCACATGTTCCGTTGAGTTATCGACCCGGAATAGCCCTAAATCCAGCCGCCGGATGCCGAGGTTTCTGTCTTCGAGTTCGGCGCAAACTTGCGCTAACAAGCCGCCGAGCGCCGCTGCTATGTCGCCGGGATTTCCGATCGGTTCGGCAAACAGCCGCCGGGCATGGGGCAGGGGATTTTTACGCCGCGGCGAAATCGGCTCTTGAACGGTGCCGAGGGCCTGATCCAGCTTTTCCAAGACGGCGCGCCCGAAACGCTTGGCCAAGGGCCCGCGCGGCATATCCATAAGATCGCCAATGCGCCGGAGGCCCACTCGTTCCAGGGATTCCGCCTGCTGCCCGCTTAAGCGCAAGGCCGCCATCGGCAAGGGCCTCAGTAATGTGGGCTCTTGGCTGGGGGCAAAGGCAGTGGTCGCCGCGCCAAACCGCGCCAAGGCCCAGGCGGCGCCCGGCGTCGATGCCAAGGCGGCGCGCGCGCTATAACCGCTGTGTCCCAAGCGTTGGATCAGATCGCCAAGCAATCCTTCTTCGCCGCCGAATAAGGGGGCGCAGCCGGTCACATCCAACCATAATCCAGCGCCGCCATTTTGCCCGCCCAGGGGATCGATGGCCACCCATGGCGTATAGCGCTCGCACGCTACGCGAAGTGCGTTGAGGGCTTTTAAATCCTGCCCTGGCGCAGCTTGGCGGACGATCAAGGCAGGGGTGAGCGCGCGCGCATCGGCAAGCCCCATGCCGGGGCTGATACCGTGCTTGGCCGCCACATGATTGACCGCGAAAATGCGCTGACCGCCATGAATTGCGGTCAGGGTCGCTAAGGGAAGTTTGGAGCCCTCAGCCTGCCCAGAGCCCTCAGCCTGCCCAGCGCGTTTCTCTTTGCGGTTCAGCCGCTCCACCGCGAAGTTCGGCAGCCAGAGAGAAATCACCCGTTTCATTACACCATTCCACCAACCAAGAGCGGGGTTTCCCCGCTTCTTTCAACGCTTCACCCTGGGCCATGGCGAAGCGGCAGCGTTGCAACTCCAACCGCCAGCGCGGCGCGCGCTTAAACAGGTCATAGCTATTATTCGCATCTGCTGCGCTGGGCGCCGATGTCACCCGCCAGCGCGTGAGCGCCGCCCCGGTCGCATTTTGGCGCGTGCCGGGCGCGTTTTCGGAGCGTAAAAGAAAGCCCGCCGTACCGTTCTCTTCCGCCGCCAGTTGCAACCGCCGCCCGGCAATCGGCGGCACCTTTTTCAGGCACCCGATGACGGCGGCGAGAGAGCGGCTGCGCAGGCCTTCTTCCATGGCCCATAAAATTTCCGTATCGTTGCGCCCATGCACCAAGATCAGGCGGGCCGGATCAAGCCCGGCATCGGAAAGCCCTTGGCCGTAAAGATCGCGCTCCTGCTGGCACCACAGAATAGGGGCGTGCGCAAATTGCGGGCGGGCGCCTAAATTGGCGCTCAGGCCGGCGCAAAAACTAAGCGCCGCCGTATCGCCAAAAATTTCGTGCAGGCCCTGGGACGGTAACCCATTCCACGGCAAGGCAGCGTCGATAGAAGCGGCGCCGGTGGAAATGGTTTCGACGGTCGTTCGCGCCGGGAATTTTTGATCGTCATGCGGCCCTCGTTTCTGGTGTTCGATCTTATCGATCTGGCTGCGCAGATGGGCAAGAAGGCCGGGATCGGCGCCGATGGGCGCCTTTGGCGGTGTCAAAATAGCGGATGGCATGTTGCGAGCTCCGTTTGTTCCTCTTTAGGTGATAGGTTTCTTATTGTTCTCTTTTTGTTCTATATAGAACACAGCCATCCGTCAACCGTAAAATGCAGCCGGCTAGACGCGCCTAAAACACGTTATTTGACTTGAAAAGGGTGAGTTTCGCCCAATTAGCCGTAAATTCGCCGCATATCCGGCTTTTCGGTGAAAAAGTAATGCACCCAGATATAGGCATGACTGAAGGCGGCAACGAGGGCGGCGGCCTCAGATTGGAATAAAAAGGCAGGGATCCACAAACCGCCGATGCCGAACACATACATGGCATTTGGCGTCCAGCGGAATATCCCTTGGCGGACCAGCGGTGCGTTTCGATACGCCGCATCGAAATGATCGATGCCGAAGGCGCGGCGGAAGGAAAAATAATGTTTTACCGAATACATCATATAAACAACCGGCCCTAACAACAGGAGCGAGATGAGATAGCCGACCCACGGCTCGATCATCAAGGTGCCGCGATTGGACCAACCAAGCGCAAAGACAAGGACCGGGCGCAGCAGGATCAAAATGGCAAACCCAATTTGATAGAATAAGAACGCATTATCGCCCAAAATTCGCGTCAAAATTTTTCCGTGCAATTCAATGCGCCAGCAAATCCACACATAGACCTGATGCGTAATCGCGTTGGCGACGGCAAGGAGGATCCAGTCGAGGGTCGAAAGCCCGAGGAATGACCCATCCATGATGCCGGGCAAGGCCAATCCTTGATAGAGAGCCGCGATCAACAGGGCGGTACAGAATAGATGGCCGAACTGGCCCTCGAATATCAGCTTCAACTTAGATCCTTCATCGGCCATAAAATTTCCCTTCGGGGCGCGCATGCTTTGCTTCCAGAACCGGCGAGTTTATTATAGCGATTCTAACCCGGCGCCAAAGCCGGATTTTCTTAATATAAGGACTCCCCCTTGGCGGTATTCGATAAACTCGGCGGTATCGGCCACGCCCTATCCGGGCGCAATTGCGCCATTTACCTCACCGGGATGTTCATATCGTTAAACGGCAGTTTCGTTTTCACCGTTGCCATCGGCTGGCTGACTTGGGAGTTGACCCATTCCGCCGGCTGGGTTGGCACCATCGTCTTTTCCGAAACCTTGCCGAACGCCATATTGGCGCCCTTATGCGGCGCCATCGTCGATCGTGGCAATCCGTTGAACTATCAGCGCATGGCCCAATTCTGCCAAGGCATCATCATGGCCGTGTTGACGGTCGTCACCTTGTCCGGATGGGTGAGCATCGAATTGCTTTTGGCCTTCGCTTTCGCCCAAGGCATCTTCAACGCCTTTGCCGTTCCCGCC
>JABMOP010000061.1 GCA_013204125.1 Rhodospirillales bacterium
CCGATCAATTGCTTCGAAGCGGCGCGACCATTGGCGAAATTAACTGCCTCCGTAAACATATCTCGTTGGCTAAGGGCGGGCGTCTGGCCGCCGCCTGCCGCCCGGCGCGTCTCGCGACGCTGCTCATATCCGATGTTGTTGGTGATAGCCCGTCGGTGATCGCGTCCGGGCCGACGGTGCCTGATCCGAGCACCTTGGCCGATGCCCTTCGCATCCTTAAGCGAAGGCGCATTGATGCCCCGGCTTCGGTCATTAGCGCCCTTGAGAACGCAGCGAACGAGACGCCAAAACCCGGTGATCCTGCCTTCGAGGGGGATCAAGTAACCATTATTGCCGACGCGGGAAAGGCGCTTGCCGCCGCCAGCGAATGGGCCCAAGCGGCGGGCGTCGCGCCGCATATTCTAGGGCTGGGTTTGGAAGGCGAAGCCAAAGACATGGCTAAGGAATTAGCGGCCCATTTAGGTGAATTTGGCGAACGTCCAGTGGTTTTGTTGTCCGGCGGCGAAGCCACGGTTACGGTTACCGGTGGCGGGGCGGGCGGTCCTAACGGGGAATTCCTATTGGCCCTGGCCTTGGAACTCCAAGGCGCCAAGGGCGTCTTTGCCATCGCTTGCGACACCGACGGTATCGACGGCAGCCAAGACAACGCCGGCGCCTATATAACGCCCGATACATTGGCGCGCGCCAAAGCCATTGGCATTGACGCCGGCGACTATCTCGGGCGCAATGATTCATACGGGTTTTTTAACAGCCTCGGTGATTTGATCGTAACCGGGCCGACCTATACCAACGTCAATGATTTTCGCGCCATATTGCTAGTCTGAATTTTGGGGAAGGAAAAAATAGATGCCTAAAATAGTCGAACACGTCCATTGGCCCGATGCGCCGGATATGTGGATGCCTTATGCTCCCGCCATCAAGGTAACCGGCGGCACGACAATTTATTGCGCGGGCGTGACGGCGGCGCCGGTTTACCACAGCCACCCGCACCAGCCCGAAGAATTTGCCGATATGCCCGAGGACATGGATGGTCAGGCCCGCGCCGCGCTGGAGAACCTCAAAAAAGGGTTGGCGGGCGCGGGCGCGACCTTTGACGACATCGTTACCGCCGACCGCTTCTTGACCGATATAGAAGGCCAGGATGCCTTGAATAAAGTGTGGGCGGAATATTTCGGCGATGCCAAGCCGGCGACCACCACGGTACAAATTGTGCGTCTGGCAACCGATCCCCGGTGTATGCTGGAAATCAATGCCATCGCCGTTATTGACTAATTTGGAGGTTTTCTCGTCACTCAAAATTGAACATTTGGCAGTTGACCCATTGCGTCCAATCTGCGCCAACTTTGGGAAATATAAATATGAGAAATTTTGGGAATGGCCGGTTATGGGGAAACGGCGATCATGAACGATCTTTCCGGCAAAGCGGTAGCGCCACCGCGCATCGAAATTTCCGGTGTCGGTAAGCGTTATGCCGCGTGGCGGGGGGTGGATAGATGAACGCTTCCACCGAGATGGCTCACGCCGGTCCTGGCGCTATGCTCGAAAAGATTTTTTGGGGGACACCGCTTCGCGCCAAGGTGACGGCGGGTCTATCAATTTTGATCCTGTGGCAGGTCGGCAACGATCATTTTCGCCGGTTTCTTTTCTATCGTTATCAATGTGCGGGACGGCGCCCGTTCGGTACCACCGGAATATCTGGAAGTTTGCAAAGCCTACCGGGCGCCGGCGCGTTGGCGCTGGCCTTGTTCGGGCTGTTGTTTGAATTGACCATGAATGGGGTGATGCGCCGTTATTTCCCTTGGTACCGGCGCGAAGGCCGAGGGGAATAAGATGATAGAGCTATATAATTTTCCAGCCTCCACGTGCAGCCAGAAAGTGCGTCTGTGTCTGTTTGAAAAAGGGCTGGAGTTCACCGATACGATTTTAAATTCGGCCAAGGGCGAACATTTGGCCCCTGAATACCTTGCGCTCAATCCAAACGGGGTGGTGCCGACTTTGGTCCATGACGGCGTTCCGATCATCGATTCATCGGTCATCCTTGAATATCTGGATGAGGTGTTCCCGGAAATTTCGATGATGCCCAAAGATCCAGTAGGCCGTGCACGGCTTCGCAAATGGCTTCGTTTTTTCGAAGAAGTACCGACCGTCGCCGTTCGTTTCCCGACGTTCAACCAAGCCCTCATCAATAATTTTAAAAATCTGTCTGAAGAAGAATTTGCAAATGCCGCCGACAGCCGGCCGCTTCGCCGGGATTTTTATCGGCGCATGGGGCTGGATGGATTTTCGGGCGCAGAGATTGAAAAGGCGCTTGGCGATATTCGCCTGACGGCGGAGCGCATGGAGGCCGCGTTGGAAGGCGCTGGCCCGTGGATTATGGGCGCGCAATTTACCCTTGCCGATATGGCCATCGCGCCGTCGATCGACCGAATGGAAGATTTAGGCTACGCCCATCTTTGGCATAGTGATTGCCCAAATCTTGTGGATTGGCTGGCCCGAATGAAGCAGCGGCCAAGCTACGATAAGACCTATTATGCGAAAACGCGCATATCGGAACTCTATCCGATCAAATAAAAAAGGCGGCGCACCATCCGGCGCGCCGCCCACAATTTTGAATAACCGTTGTCAGATGTAGCGGGTAAATCCGCCGCACACTTCGACCACGGTGCCGGTCTGGTAGGAATTTTTCTCAGACACGATCCAGGCTGCCGCATCGCCGATTTCTTTCGGTTCTGCCCAGCGGCCGAGCATGGTCATCCCGGAAATGCCGTCGCGTACCTGATCGGCGGAAACGCCGCGAACTTTGGCCATGCCTTCTGCGCGAGGGCCCCAAGATTCGGTGTTGGTGAAGCCGGGGCAGATAGTGTTGACGGTGATATTATCTTTGCCCAGCTGTTCGGCCATGATCTTGGCGAAACCGTGGATGGCGGTGTTGGGGATGGTGGTGGTCAGCGCGCCCGGTAAGAGTTGCTTGCCGGTGACACCCGATACGCAAAGGATCCGCCCGGCGCTGGATTTTTGTAAGTAACGCACGGCGTGCTTGGTCGTATAAACGAACGACATCAGGTTCAAATTAAGCACCGTAGCCCAGGTATCTTCGTCCAGACTATCGAGGGTGCCGGGGATCATACCGCCGACATTGTTGACCAATATATCAATGCCGCCGAGCGCCTTGGCGCCATCTTCGACGAATTGTTTGCAGCCGGCTTCGGTGGACAGATCGCAAATGATGCCGGCCGCCTTGACGCCCTTGGCTTCGATTTCCGAAACCGCCTGAGTGAGCCGGGCTTCATTTCTTGCCGACAGCGCCACGTTGCAGCCCTCGTCGGCCAGCGAATTGGCGATGGCATTGCCGATTCCTTGGCTGGAACCGGTGACGAGGGCATTTTTACCTTTAAGTCCTAAATCCATTTAAATAACTCCCATTGGGTTAGTCGCGATTATCTACACGTTTGTTGAATGCGCGAATTTCAGAATAAGTCCAGACATCTGCCTGGATCAGCGGATCGTTTGCGCAGAATTCTTCGATGTCGGCGCGGTTGTCAGCTTCCACCACATAAAGGCTGCCGATGGTATTTTCGCCGGCATCGTCGGTCAGCGGTCCAGACATGACCAGCTTAATCGGCGCCTTATCTAAATATTCGACATGGCCGGGCATGGCCTTGGCGCGTGTCTCCGCCATATTTGGTTTGTCGATGCCGAAAATAACGAAAAGCATAATTCCCTCCTGGCCAAAGCCCTGGTTCTATCTGATTAAGGCGTCTTGCCCGGCCTTTACCGTGCGTTGGGCCACCCGTTCGATTAATTCTAACGTATCTTCCACGTAAGATTTATCAAGATTATGTGTAATGAAGACGATGCGTGTGCGCCGGTCTTCGCTCGGCCAGGCGGGCAGCCAGTCGAGCGAATGGAATATCATCTGCGCACCTTGGATAACGGCCGGGCGATCGGGCTCCTCGGCAATGTTGATGATCCCCTTGACGCGCAACAAATCGGGGCCGGCTTCGTTTGTCAGACCTTCCAAAAACATGCGCACCATATCCAATGACATCGGCTCGTCGCGGGTGATGCAGAAAGTATTGATGGCGCCGCCGTGGTTATGCCCTTCGCCCGGCGTGTGGCCGTGTTCCAGGTAGTAGCTGCGGGTTTCATCGTCCATATCGTCGCCGCCCGCAATCTCGGCACTTTGCGTTTCTTCGTAGAGCGCCGGGTCGATCCAGGATGATAAATCAATTTGCTTGGTCGCCGCATCGAACATGCCGGTGCCGAATAAATCGGTTGGGTCGATTTCTTCGGTTGCGGTCTCCAAGATAGGCGCCGCCGGGTTTAAGCTACGCAGCCTGTCGGTCAGCCGGGTGACGGCGTCCTCGCCCCCAGTGTCTTTGACCAAATCGACCTTGGTGACGATCAGCCGATCGGCGATGGCGACTTGTTTGACGCATTCGGGGAAGCGTTCCAACGAAGAAAGTCCATTGACCGCATCGACCGTCGTCACCACGCCATCCAAGGTATAGTGGTTCATAATCATCGGATTGGTGAACACCAGTTGCAGGATCGGCATGGGATCGGCAATGCCGGTGGTTTCAATGACCACCCGGTCGAAATAGGGGATGGTGCCGGCATTACGTTGGACGTAGAGGTCGCGGAAGGTATCTATCAAATCACCCTTAACCGAACAACAAAGGCAGCCATTGGCCAATTGCACAACGGTTTCGTTCGATTGTTCCACCAGATCGTAATCGATGCCGATCTCGCCGAATTCGTTGACGATGACTGCGGCTTGGCTCATGGCCGGATGATTGAGCAGCGTATTCAGC
>JABMOP010000062.1 GCA_013204125.1 Rhodospirillales bacterium
CGGCATGCCGTGCGTGATTATGGAAGCCACCAATTTGGGCCGCACCGGATACGAGACGCGGGACGAATTGAACGCCGATGCGGATTTAAAAAAAATCGTCGAAGAATTGCGCCTCGCGGTTGGGCCGATGATGAATTTGGAAAATGTCGGCGCGTTGACCGTGCCGAAAATGACTTTGGTGGCGCCGCCACGGGAAGGCGGCTCGATCTGCACGCGCTCGTTCATTCCCCATGATTGTCACGCCGCCATCGGCGTTTTCGCCGCTGTTTCCGTCGCCACCGCCTGTATCTTGCCGGGGTCGATCGCGTCCCGCGTCGCCGTTATTCCAGAAGGCGAGACCAAATTGTTTTCGGTCGAACACCCGACTGGCGAAATGTCGGTGGAAATGGAATTTGCGGGCACGGCCGAAGCGCCGATCATCAAACGCGCGGCCCTTTTGCGGACGGCCAGACGATTGTTCGAAGGCAACGTCTTGATCCCGGACCGGGTCTGGCAAAACGCCAAAGCCGCCGAATAACACTTTAGAAAAAAAATTAGGAATAAGGTACATGAGCGACGCCCCCACCATCCAAGCCCCGAACCCCGATACCAGAACGCCGGACCTTAAATTGCCGGCCGGCGCCACCGATGCCCATTGCCATGTGTTCGGGCCGGGCAACGTATTTCCCTATCATCCCAACCGTTCCTACACGCCGCCCGATGCATCGAAGGAAATGATCAAATCCGTGCATAACAAATTGGGGTTGGAGCGCGCCGTCATTGTCCAGGCCACCTGCCATTACGACGACAATTCGGCGATGATGGATTGCATCGCCTCGGACCCGGATCGTTACCGCGGCATCGTCATGGTCTTGCCGAAAATCGCCGAAGAAGAATTGAACCGGTTGGATAAAGGCGGCGCCCGCGGCGCACGTTTTTCGTTTGCCCGGCATTTGTCCGGCGGCAACAAGCCGGACTTTTCCAAAATCCGCACGGTCTGCGAAAAAATGGCGAATTTCCACTGGCACGCGGTCATCTATATGGAAGCCGATGACGTGGTCGAATGCGCCGATGAAATCAACAGCCTGCCGGTGCCGGTGGTCTTCGACCACATGGCGCGCATCCACCCCGATCAAGGCGTTGATCAACCGGCCTTTCAATTGTTGCTGAAATTCTTAGCGGACTCCGATTCTTACGTGAAAATCACCGGGGCGGAACGCTTATCGGTCGAAGGCACGCCGTTTCATGACGTCATTCCGTTTGCCAAAGCCTTGATCGAAGCCGCACCCGATCAATTGCTGTGGGGCACCGATTGGCCGCATCCGAATATCGAAGGCTATATGCCGAACGATGGCGATCTGGTTGATTTGCTCGGCCTCTATGTGGACGGCGACCAAGCGCTGTTGAAGAAAATATTGGTCGACAACCCGGCCAAGCTTTATGGATTTGGCTCTTAAATGCTGGACGGCGAGACCGCACTTTGCGCCCTCGAAGACATTGAGGATAATAATGCCCTCGGCATGGTGGCGCGCGTCGACGGCAAGCAGCGCAATATCTTCATCGCCCGAAAAGGCGATAAGGTTTATGCTTATTTGAATTGGTGCCCCCATGCGCAAGTGCTGTTGGATCAGAACCCAGGCACGTTCATGGATGGGGACAGTGGGAATTTACGCTGCGGCATGCATTCGGCGATTTTCCGCGTCGAAGACGGGTTTTGCATCGAAGGCCCGTGCGAAGGCAAAAGCTTAGATGCGCTGACGACCGACATTCGGGATGGCAGGGTGCATTTGGTGAAATAGGAGGCGGCTTTTGAATATGAAAAAATTAGGCGCCGTGATTTTGCTGGCCGGCTTCGTCGCCTTGCCCGCCTTGCCCGCCTGGGCCGCCTGGGCCGATGATCCGCCGACCACATCCGAGCTTGAGACCCGGTTCAAAAACACGACCCTTCAATTCCAGGATCACCGCACCAATTTACCGACCTCGATTTATATGGACCGCTGGGGCACGTTCGAAAAATATGTGCCGTGCGTATTTACCGACGGCAAGTGGCGCATCACCGACAAGGCCAAGATTTGCTGGACCGACAGCGAAGGCGCCGCGCCGGAAACCTGTTTGAAGATAAAATTTGGCGCAGCGCAAATGACCTTTTCCAATAGCGCCGGCAATCCACTCGCCACGGCAAAATTATTAAAGGGCAACAAACTGCCGCTTGGCTGAAAAGTTTACTAACCCCGGCGCGTGCCGCCGGAATAAAATAAATTCAGGGAGTCCTATGGCCGATAAATCCATCCAGCGAAGACTGGCAGCGGTGCTGGCGGCAGATGTCGCCGGCTATACGCGGCTGATGGAGGAAGATACCGACGGCACCGTTGCCGCCTGGGCGGCGGCGCGCGACGATGTGATCGAACCGGCGGTCGCGGCGCATTCGGGGCGTCTGGTCAAGCTGACCGGCGACGGGTTCTTGGTGGAATTTCCGACCGTGCAGGACGCCGTCAATTGCGCCATCGTTCTGCAACAGAATTTGGCCGCCAGCAGTTTGGAATTCCGCATGGGCGTCAATCTCGGCGATATCATAGATGACGGCCGCGATATCCACGGCTAAGGGGTGAATGTGGCGGCGCGCCTGGAAGGGCTGGCGACACCCGGCGGCATCTGTATTTCCGGCGATGTCTACAACCAAGTCCGCAACCGCATCAAAACCGACTACCAGGACATGGGTTTGCAGGAAGTCAAAAACGTCTCGGCGCCGGTCCAAGCCTATGCCATCACGGTCGAAGCACGGGTGGAAATTTCCGAAGGCGACGCGAAGGATGAAATACCGTCGATCGCCGTTTTACCGTTCGACAATATGTCCGGTGGTGCCGACCAAGAATCTTTCGCCGACGGCATGACCGAAGATTTGATTACCGATCTTTCAAAAATTTCCGGCCTGTTCGTCGTCGCCCGCAATTCAACCTTTTCCTATAAGGGGCAGAGCGTAGATGTGCGTAAAGTCGCCGAAGAATTAGGCGTCCGTTATGTCTTGGAAGGCAGCGTCCGAAGGGCAGGCGACAAAGTGCGCATCAACGCCCAGCTGATCGATTCAATTTCCGGCGGGCATCTCTGGGCCGACCGTTACGACGGAACCGTGAACGATGTGTTCGAATTACAAGACGAAGTCTGCGCCAAGGTGGTGGACGCCCTTTCGGTGCGGCTGACGCGCGGCGAGGAAAGCCGGTTGAAGCATGTCCACACCACTAATTTGGAAGCCTACGAATTGTTCGTTCGCGCCCGCGCGACGCCTTACCCGCCGGTGCCGGATCGTATAAAAAGCGCCCTTGAAATGTTCGAACGCGTGATCGAAATGGACCCCGAATTTGCCGGCGGCTACGCCGGCGTATCATCCATGCTGAGTTTCAGTGCCGTGTGGGATCATTCAGACCCCACCGAAGTAATCGCGCGGGCCGACGCGTTGGCGCAAAAAGCAATCGCCGTTGACGACAGCTTCGGCTGGTCCTATACGGCGCTCGGATTGGTGCTCTTGAACCGCAAACGCCATAGCGATGCCATCGCTGCCGCCCGCGCGGCGATTATCCGTCAACCTGGCGATGCTGACGCCCACGGTTATCTCGGTCTGGTCCTCGGGTTCGATGGCCAAACCAGCGAAGCAATTGCAGAAATCAATCAGGCGCTGAAACTCAACCCTCAATTCATCAATGGGCCTTACCTCAATATGCGCGGGCTAACCGAAATGCTGGCCGGCGAATACGATGCGAGCATCGAATCCTTCCTGGAAAATATTGGGCGCGGCGGACCGGTCGGGCCACCGGCGATATGTTGGGGGGCGGCGAGCTATGTTGGGGCCGGACGCAAGGGCGAAGCCAAAGATTTTACCGCTCGTCTGAAAGCCCAATTCCCAGGGTTCAGTATGACCAACTGGAATTACCCGGCGCTGATCCGCAAAGCGGATGTGCGCGAAAAAGTGATCGGCCTGATGCGCGAAGCCGGAGTGCCGGAAGATTAGGTTCTGTACGAGCGCGGTAATATTTTGATAAGTTTAATTCGGGGGCCAACAACAAGGAAGATGTTAAATCATGGCAAAATTTGAAAATATTCTCGGCACCATCGGCAACACGCCGGTGGTTAAAATCGGCAAACTGGCGCCCAAGGGCATCAATCTTTACGTCAAGATCGAAGCCTTCAATCCATTGGGTTCGGTCAAAGACAGGCTGGCGCTGGGCGTCATCGAAGACGCGGAAAAATCAGGCGATTTAAAACCCGGCCAGACGGTGATTGAAGCCACTTCGGGCAATACCGGCATCGGCCTCGCCATGGTCTGCGCGCAAAAAGGCTACCCCCTGGTTCTAACAATGGCCGAAAGCTTTTCGATGGAACGGCGCAGATTGATGCGCTTTCTGGGCGCCAAGGTCGTTTTAACGCCGGCGGCGGAGAAAGGCACCGGCATGGTCAATAAGGCGGCCGAATTGGCCGCCGCCAATGGCTGGTTCATGACGCGGCAATTTGAGAACGAGAGTAACCCCGATGTCCATTCGCGCACCACGGCGCAGGAAATCCTTGCCGATTTCGACGGCGAAGCGCTGGATTATTGGGTCACCGGTTTCGGCACCGGCGGCACGCTGAACGGCGTCGCCCGCGTGCTGTCGAAGGAAAGCCCGGAG
>JABMOP010000063.1 GCA_013204125.1 Rhodospirillales bacterium
CCCAAAACCAGTGCCCGCTTTCCGCCAATGCCGAGATCCATGATATTAATTCCTGTATTGAGTTTATTGAGCGATCGGTGCGTGACGCCGGTTCAGCTCCTTTGTATATAAATATACGCCAACGACCAATAATGCCACTTCGGCTTTCATTTCAAAGGGTATGACATGCGTGAACTTGATTTACCGGGCCGCTCAACCGTATTTGCAACCGGTGGCATGGCGGCGACATCCCAGCCGTTGGCAACGATAACCGCCATCGAAATTCTACAGCGCGGCGGTAACGCCATGGACGCTGCCATTGCTGCCGTTGCCGTTCAATGTGTCGTCGAGCCGCAATCGACCGGCATCGGCGGCGACTGTTTTTGCCTTTATTCGCCCGGCGGCAACGGCGTCATCGCCTTCAACGGGTCCGGTCGCGCGCCCGCTGCCGCCACGGTGGATTGGTACTTAAAGCAAGACATCGGCATAATTGAGCAGCATACCCCGCACGCCGTCACCATCCCCGGCGCTGTCGATGCTTGGTCACAAATGTTGGCCGATCACGGCTCGCTTGGCATGGGTGAGGTGTTGGAGCCCGCCATCCGCTTCGCAACGGACGGATTTCCGGTCCACCACCGCACCCAATCAGATTGGAGCCTTTGCGAAGCGACCCTGGCGCATGACCCGACTGCCGCTAAATATTATTTGCGAGATGGAAAGGCGCCGGCCATCGGCTCACTTGTCAAATTGCCGCTGCTGGCCACATCTTTGGAAACAATTGCCGAAAAAGGCCGCGCCGGCTTTTACGAAGGATCGATCGCCGAAGATATCCAGAGCTTTCTTAAATCCAAAGGCGGGCTGCACACCATGGATGACTTCGCCGGTGCCCACGGCGAATACGTGACGCCGATCAAAACCAATTATCGCGGCTATGACGTCTACGAGTGCCCGCCGAACGGTCAGGGCGTTGTAGCATTGGCGATGCTCAACATCCTGTCTGGGTTTGATTTAGGCGCATTTGACCCGGTGTCTACCGAGCGGCTGCACCTGGAAATCGAGGCGGCGCGTCTGGCCTACCGGGATAGAACGGCGGTGCTGGGTGATCCGGCTTTTTCCGAAATTCCGGTCGAACGTTGGCTCTCCGACGAACACGCAGATGCCGAGCGGGCATTGATTGATCCGGCCAAATGCATGGCGCCCTTGCCGGGATCAAATTTACCGCGGCATGAAGATACGGTGTATTTGACAGTTGTGGACAAAGACCGAAATGCGGTCAGCTTCATCAATACACTCTTTCATTCATTCGGCTCTGGCCTGGTCGCCCCTAAAAGCGGCGTCGTATTGCAGAACCGCGGCCAGGGATTCGTAATAAATCCCGGCCATCCGAATTGTATCGCCCCGAATAAGCGTCCTTTGCATACCATTATTCCGGGAATGCTTGTTAAAAACGGTAGGGCGCAAATGCCGTTTGGGGTCATGGGCGGCCAATACCAAGCCTGCGGCCACGCCCATCTTCTGACCAATATCTTGGATTGGGATATGGATTTGCAGGGAGCCTTGGATATGACGCGCGTCTTCCCCGATATTGATGATCCTGGAGGGCGGGTTCAAGTGGAAAGCGGTCTTCCCGTTGATGTCCGCCAAGGTTTGGAAGACCTTGGCCATGAAACCTATATCCCGTCCCGCCCAATCGGCGGTGCCCAGGCGATATGGATTGATTGGCAGGAAGGCGTCCTCAGAGGGGCTTCCGAGCCCAGAAAAGACGGAATGGCAATCGGTTATTGAACGAAATTACGCCCTCATAAAATGCCAGAAACAGGTAAATTGAATGCAATTATTATTTGTGGTACCACATTTCGGTTGTTGATTTTTATTCTTATCCTGCCATTTAGAATTTGTTAATGTCAAATATCGTTTATATTGAAGTATTATCTGCTTTGTCGGGTGTATTTAAGGGATCGAGGGGATGACGTGGGGATGACGTTAGGTCGGCGCGCGGGGATTAAATCCACCGCCCTTCTTTATGTGCCGCTAGCGATATCCGCATTTCTGGGTCTGCCTTGGCAGGTTTCGGCTGAAAGCCTTTCTGAATTAGTTCCTCAATTGTTGAAATCTCATAACCTGATTAAAGCTTCAGAAGCGGATTTGGATGCGGCAAGTCAGCGGGTTCAAGTGAACCTCGGCGCGTGGTTCCCGACCATGAATATTCTTTCGCATTATGGCCTCGAAAAGCAAAATAAACCGACAGGCAGCGAAGATACAAATCAGGTAACGCGAGAAGCAGATATTACCTTCACTCTGATGTTATGGGATTTCGGCGCGACCAACGCCACTATTCGCGCTAGCTACCTAAGCCGTGAAGCCGCCCAACATTCCTTAGAAGCGGTCAAACAGGATTTGATATTGCGCGCCATAACTGCCTTTATGAATGTTCGGCGCCAGTCTGAAATCCTGGTGTTTTCGGAACAATCTGAAGCCAACATCAAACGCCAAACGGAAATCGAAGACGCCTTGGTTCAGCGCGGCGCTGGCCTTTCGACCGACGTCTTAAATGCCAAACAACAACTGGCCGGCGCGCAAGCCCGGCGGGTCGAAGCCAACGGCCAATTGGTACAGGCCAAAAATGCCTACCGGTCGGTATTTCAAAGTGATATTAAAGACACGAACACTCTCAACAAACCCACCCTTCCAATGGCTGAGTTGCCGTCGCTTTTGGGCGAAGCCATAGAAATCGCATTGCGAGAAAACCCAAAATTGAAAACCGCCGAAGCCGGTGCCAGGGTTTCGCGCGAAACAATCAATTCGACCCGCGCAACAGGGTTTTTTCCGACCTTTAACATGATCGGCGAAGCCAAAGTAAAAGAAGATGTCGGCGGCACGCTCGGCAGTCAGAACGAAATGCTTGGTAAGTTTGAAATGAACTTTCCGTTCAATTTGGGTTTTACGGCGATCAATACCTTAAAGGCTGCAAAGGGTGATGCCACAGCGGCGGATCGCCGGGTCGCAGAATCTCGAGACATCATCGAACAGGAAGTGCGCGATTCATGGAGCCAATTGACGACCGCCCGCGACCGATTGATATATTTAAAGAATCAGGCAAACATCGCTGCCGAGTTCCTGGAACTGGCGCGCCGGGAACGAAAATTGGGAAATCGTACCCTGAACGACATTCTCACCGCCGAAACACAGCTTATTAACGCCAACAGCGCGTCTGCGTCCGCCGAAACCGATGTTGCCATTGCTGTTTATACAGTTTTGAACAAAATGGGCCGCCTTACGGCGGAAAAATTGACGAATTAGTGATTTCTGTCACCGACCAATCCTCCTCCAGCAGCGTATATATACCGCCAGAAACACCATAATTTGGTAGTTTTATAGGATTTAGTACCCATATCTTAGGGTGCACCCTGCAGGAGACGTAAGTTTATGGATCAGATTTCGACATTTCCGATTGGCGCGGCTGATCCTGGCGCCGGAGAACATGTTACGGTTTCAGGCGGTGCGTGGGCGTTAACGGCCCATTTTTCTCGCCTTGGGCCTGATTTATTGCTTGTTGGGAATGAGGGACAACAACAGCTTATCCCTGATTATTTTTCGAGCGACTCACCGCCCGACATCGTCACCGACACGGGCGCCGTTATTCCGTCTGATTTGGCAGTTAAATTAGCCGGCCCGGTTGCGCCAGGTGAATTTGCACAAGCCGTGCCGGCGATTGCCGCCGACCCCATCGGGCGCGTTGAAACAACATCAGGAAACGTCGAAGTCACCCACGCAGACGGCAGCAAAGTCACCCTCGGCCAGGGCGCGGCCTTATATTCCGGCGACGTGATCGAAACCGGCGCCGCCGCAAACATCGGTATCGTTCTGGCTGATGACAGTACGCTTTCGCTGGCCGCGAACGGTCGCATGGTCATGGACGAAGTCGCCTATGACCCAAGCGCCGAAACAGGCAATGCAACAATTTCGGTGGTCCAGGGCGTCTTTTCCTTCGTCAGTGGTCAAATCGCCAAGGTCGGCCCGGATGCGATGGTATTGCGCACCCCGGTCGCCCAAATCGGCATTCGTGGCACCAAGATTGCCGGTGTCGCGGCGGCCGAAGGCCAGAACAATACCATTTCTCTGCTGCCCGATGCAGACGGCTCCATCGGTGAAGTCTCCGTATCCAACAGCGCCGGCATCGTCATCCTCAATCAACCCGGCGCAACCACGCAAGTGGCCAGCGCCTTCCAAACGCCGGCGGCGCCGGTCGTCCGTCCGATGGCCCAGATTCAACAACAATTCAGTGCCGCGCTGCGCTCCCTGCCCGCCACCCCGCCGCCTAGAAATTCCAACGATGACCAAGAGAACAAGCCAGCTGAAGGCGGCGATAACC
>JABMOP010000064.1 GCA_013204125.1 Rhodospirillales bacterium
GCCACCGGGGAAGCTGCCGCAGAAGAAGCGGCTGCAACGGAAGAAGAAAAAAAGGACTAGCCCGAGGTTGAAGGCATGGCCGCTCAAAAACGGATATGTCTGGGTGTTGTTGTTGGCGCACACGGAATCAAGGGTTCCGTCCGCATTAAAAGCTACACCCAGCGCCCGGAAGATATCGCCGCCTACGGTCCGCTTACGGATGCCGATGGCAGGGGCGGGTACAAGGTCCGGGTGGAGCGAAATACCCCAAAGGGGATAATCGCGCGGATAGGCGGCATCGACGATCGCGACGCAGCGATTGCCGCAAAAGGGTTGGCGCTTTATGTCGAACGAGACCGCCTGCCGGCGGAAGATGAAGACGAATATTATTTTGTGGACCTGATTGGTTTGCCGGTGGAACGAGAAGATGGATCGCCCTTGGGTGTTGTAAAGACGATGGATAATTTTGGCGCGGGCAATGTGATGGAAGTTGAATTAAAAGATGGCGGATCGGTCGTTATCCCGTTTACCCGCGCCGCCGTCCCGGTTGTCGATATCAAGGCTGGACGCATCGTTGCCATCCCGCCGGAAAGCTTGATGACCAAGGGGCAGAAAGAAAGTAACGAAAGTAAAGAATGAACGCCGACGCAACATCATGGAGGGCCACGGTCCTCACGCTTTTCCCGGAAATGTTTCCGGGGTCGCTTGGTCATTCGCTGGCCGGCAAAGCATTGGCGCGTGAGGTATGGGTCCTGGATGCCTTGGATATCCGGGGCAGCGCGACAGACAAACATTCAACCGTTGATGACACGCCGTTTGGTGGCGGTCCCGGCATGGTCATGCGTCCCGATGTTATCGATGCGGCGCTTACCGCGGCCGCCGGAAATTCATCCGTTCCGATGATCTATTTGACGCCGCGCGGCACGCCGTTGACCCAATCCCGCGTCCGCGAATTGGCCGCCGGCGACGGCGTGATCATTCTTTGCGGGCGCTACGAAGGAATTGACGAACGGGTGATCGAAGCCTGGAACATGGAAGAAATAAGCCTCGGCGACTTTGTGCTGTCCGGCGGCGAGCCGGCGGCGATGGCGCTGATCGATGCTTGCGTCCGGCTTTTGCCGGGTGTGCTTGGCGATGCCGGCTCCACCATCGAGGAAAGTTTTGAACAAGGTTTGCTTGAATATCCACATTACACCCGGCCCCGGGTTTGGCACGAACGCGAAGTGCCGGACGTTCTGGTGTCGGGCCACCATGAAAATGTAGGTGCCTGGCGTAGAGCCCAGGCTGAGAAAATAACACAAGAGCGCCGTCCCGATTTATGGAACCGGTACGCCGCAAAGAGACACTGATCGAGGAAAAAACGATGAATACAATTCAAGAATTGGAAAAAGAACAGATCGCCAAACTGATGGCGGACAAGAATCTCCCGAAATTTGCACCGGGCGACACCGTGAAGGTGAACGTCAAAGTGGTCGAAGGATCACGGGAACGGGTGCAGGTTTTTGAAGGGATCTGTATTGGGCGCAAGAATGATGGGCTCAACTCGTCCTTCACCGTGCGCAAAATTTCATACGGCGAAGGTGTGGAGCGCGTATTCCAGCTTTATTCACCAAACGTCGTCGGCGTTGATATTATGCGCCGCGGCGATGTGCGTCGGGCCAAGCTTTATTACCTGCGCGGCCTTCAAGGTAAACGCGCGCGTATCGCGGAACGCACCGATGGTTATGCTGCCAAATTGTCGGCGGAAGACCGCGCCGATGCGGTTAAGAGAAAGGACGATCATCTGGCTAACGCAGCGTCTGCGGCTGCCGAAGAAAGCGACAAAAAAGACGAAAGCTAAAAACGCCGAAGAAATCCGGGGAATATGCAATGAGCGACGCCAAGACTCTGTTTGATAAAATCTGGGATGCGCATGTTGTCGATGAACAAGACGACGGCACCTGTGTAATTTATATCGACCGCCATCTGGTGCACGAAGTGACCAGCCCGCAGGCGTTCGAAGGTCTTCGTAATACGGGCCGCAAAGTGCGCCGCCCGGACCTCACATTGGCGGTCGCCGATCATAATGTGCCGACCACCGATCGCAGCGTCGGCATCGACGATGAAGAATCGCGCATTCAGATCGAAGCCTTGGATAAAAACTGCGCCGATTTCGGGATCGCACTTTACGGCATGGACGATATCCGCCAGGGAATTTGTCATGTAATCGGCCCCGAACAAGGCTTCACGCTTCCCGGCACGACCTTGGTCTGCGGCGATTCCCACACCGCCACCCATGGCGCTTTGGGCGCGCTCGCCTTCGGCATCGGCACGTCGGAAGTCGAACATGTTCTGGCGACCCAGACGATGATCCAGACCAAAGCAAAAAATATGCGGATCACGGTCAATGGTGAATTGCCGGCGGGCATCACCGCCAAAGACATGATCCTTGCCATCATCGGAAAAATCGGCACTGCCGGCGGGACCGGCTGCGCCGTGGAATTTGCCGGCGATGCGGTGCGGGCCCTATCCATGGAGGGGCGCATGACGGTGTGCAATATGACCATCGAAGCCGGCGCGCGCGCAGGTTTGATCGCGCCCGACGACGTTACCTTCGAATATGTCAAAGGCCGACCGATGTCGCCAAAGGCCGGCGCGTTTGAAACGGCGCTCGAATATTGGAAAACTCTTTATACGGATGACGGCGCGCATTTCGATGTTGAAGTCAGCTTGGACGCCGCCGATATCCCGCCGATGGTCACCTGGGGGACAAGCCCCGAAGATGTGATACCGATTTCGGGCCAGGTGCCCGACCCGGCGCGCGAGCCCGACGAAGGCCGGCGCGCCAAGATGGAACGCTCGCTCGAATATATGGGGCTCGAAGCTGGAACACCGATGAACGAGATCAAAATCGATACCATGTTTATCGGCTCCTGCACCAATTCCCGGATTGAAGATTTGCGCGCCGCCGCAGCTGTCGCAAAGGGCCGCAAAGTTGCCGATCACGTCACCGCATTGGTGGTGCCGGGATCGGGGCTGGTCAAAGAAGCCGCCGAAGCCGAAGGACTCGACAAAATCTTTACCGAGGCCGGGTTCCAGTGGCGCGAAGCGGGCTGCTCTATGTGTTTGGCGATGAACGCCGATAAATTGAAGCCCGGCGAACGGGCGGCTTCTACGTCGAACCGTAATTTTGAAGGCCGCCAAGGCCCCGGCGGGCGCACCCATCTGGTCAGCCCGGCGATGGCCGCCGCCGCCGC
>JABMOP010000065.1 GCA_013204125.1 Rhodospirillales bacterium
CGATATCGGTAAAAAAGGCTGCGCCGCCGGAACGAAACAGCAAATTTCCGAACAGCACGAAGGCGACAACGATGGTCGTGACGATGCGCATGGGAATACCGAGAATGGCCGAAGAATCCCACGCCGAATAATAGACCAGCTTTTCAAAGGTGACCGGGCGGCCCTGCAGAACGCCGGGGATGAGATGGCCGAGCAGCGCAAACGCCAAAAAGAAGATAACCACAAATGTCAGGGTATTGCCGACGCACCGGCGCAGCCCTTCGATTAAAAGAACCATCATGACGGCGCCGGAAATCATTCCGTCCAATGGCCGCAGGGTCACCAGTTCGGTCAATTCCGGGAATCTTACCGCAGTGAACGCGGCGACCAGAAGACCTATTATGGCAAAGCCTATATCGTACCACGGCACCGGCCCTTGGCGGTGCCGACCGGGACCGGCGGGTACGGCAAGATAGACCAAAGGTAGGGCGATGGTCAGCATACCGCCGATATATTGCTCCGAATAGATCACCAGACCGACAGCGCGCAGTAAATCCGCCGCCCAGGCGATTGAGCCAAAGGTCAATGACACCGCCAATACAGTGATTATATTGTTGAGAAACGGCGAGCCGATTTGGCCATCTTCGGAAATCTCGATTTTGCTCATGGGATTGGGACTCGCCTAGGCTAAAATTAGGGCCGGGCCGGCAAATGCCGCCGCCCGGCCCTTTTTAAATGACTGGGTGGTCCTATCCCTTAGGCGGCCATTGTCCGATTTCTTTGTAGAACTTGATGGCGCCGGGGTGATAATCAATGCGCGGCAATTTTTTTGCCATGCGATTTGGCGAAAAATTAGCGCCCAGCGGCTTGAATGAGGCGAACAGTTTTTTCTTTCCGCCGTGGATAGCCTTCATGATCTTATAGATCGCGTCCTCGGACATTTTATTGTTGGTGATGAGGGTCAGATCGAAGGCCGCTACATAGGTCGGTTCGGTGATGCCGTAATTCACCTTCGAAGGTTTGAGTTCCGAGGCGTAAACAACGGGCAGGAACTTACGAAAACGGGCCATTGCTTCGGGCGAAGGATCGACCGGTAGGGCGCGTAAGCCCCCCACTTTGGCGCCCGCTTGGCGGGTTTTGCCCGAGCCGACGGCGAAGAAGAAGACGTCCGCCTTGCCTTGGGAGAAATCGTCGGCGCCGCGTACCACGTTCGGCACCGGCACCATCTTGACGTCTTTATAGGAAATGCCGCCGTTGGCGAGATATCCGTTGGCAATGAAGCCAATTACTTTTTGCGCCGACCATTTACCCGGTACCCGTTTGCCCTTGAGGTCCTTTATGGATTTGATGGGCGAATCTTTTTGCACAAAAAAGGTGGTGCGAAGCGGCATCATGATGCCCGCAACGCGCAAATTGGTCAGCTTCTGCCCTTTATAAATTCCCGTGCCGGTGGTTGCGAATTGAAGCTCGAATTCATTGGCGAGCGCGAAATCCACTTCTCCCGCGTTTACTGCCGGGACCGTAGCGCTGTTGCCGCTATGCGGCTGGACGCGTGCCTGCATACCGGTATCTTGCGTGATGAGTTTGGCGAGCGCCGATCCGCTGGAATGGGTAATCGAGCCGGGTCCGCTCGTCGCGATACCGATCGTTTGCGCCCCGGCGGCAGCGGTAATCATGGCTGCGCCTAAAGTAGCAATCGAAAACAAGCCTATGTTTGAGGTAATTCGTTTCATGGTCTTTCTCCCCAGTGAATTTTACGTATTCATTAATCTTGAAATTTAGACGGTCTTTTGCCGGTCGAGTCGATTTGACCACACCCATAGGCACCTGTATAGGGCAAGGCCCGCCAGCAGGCCGGTAATAAGCAAAGAGAGCAATGATCTTTTGAGCAGCGTCCAATTTCTCGGTATTCCCGATGTCGGTGTCTGGCTCTTCTTTGGGCTGGTTCTGGCATCGTTTTTGACCACTATCCTTGGCGCCTTGGCGGGAACCGGCGGCGGGTTGGTTCTGTTGGCGACGATGGCCCTGGTATTCCCGCCGGCGGTTTTGGTGCCGGTTCACACGGTTGTTCAGTTGGGCGTTGGCACCAGCCGGGCAATCATCATGTGGCGGCATATCATGCGGGGAACTTTACTGCCGTTTCTTATCGGCGCGGCGCTGGGCGCGGCGCTCGGTGCACAAATTTTTATTTCCCTGCCGACCGGCATCTTACAAGGCGCCATTGGTTGCTTTGTCTTGATCCTGGCGTGGTTGCCGAAATTTACGCGTGTCGGTTCTGAAAATCGCCGCTTTGCGGTGGTCGGCTTTGTTTCTACCTTTTTAGGGATTTTCGTAAGCGCCACCGGAACCTTGGTCGCGCCGTTTGTCGCCGGCGCAGCGCCGGACCGGCGCAATCACGCAGCCACACTGGGCGCGCTGATGGCAAGCGTCCACATTATGAAGCTCATTGCCTTTGGCTTGTTGGGCGTCGCCATCGCCGCCTATACGCCATTGATTATCGGGATGATCGGATCCGCAATTTTGGGCAGCTGGGTGTCTTCGCGGCTGCTGGATCATATGCCGGAAAAATTGTTCCGCGCAGTATTTCAAATTTTGCTCAGCGGCCTTGCCATCCGCCTCCTTTGGGTTGGCGTGACGGAAGCCGGAGTTTTTCCGATCTTTACAAATTGAATCTGGCCTTAAACTGCGAATCAGCCCATGAATTACCCTGTTTCGTGGAAATTTACGTAGATTTGGGCTGAAATAGTGATGGGTAGAAATACGTACACCGATACGCTGGTATTTTCAGAAATCATCGCCAAATTCCCTTCTATACAGACTATTTTGAGAATGGCGTTAACCAATTGATCATTCTCATCCGACTATAAAAATCTAACCGCAAAGACTGCAATTGTTGTGATTTATGTCACTGTAAAAAAACGGATTAAATTCGAAGATTGCCATCAATTGATGTGGAGATGTTCTTTACCGTGGCAATTTTAATATCAGTCCGAAAGGTTCGAGACGTGGTCAAAAAATTGAAAAGAAGTTCTGTATGGATTGCTGTTCTTTTCGTGACACTTGGTTTGGCGTTTGGCGCCAACGCCGGTGTGAAGGAAAGCCCTACGCAATTTTTGAACGCCTTCGCCGATCATGCGGTCGGGCTCTTAAAAAATCCCGACCTTACCGTACAAAATCGCGATGCCGCGATGCGCCGGTTGATCACAACAAATTTCGATATCGATTATATCAGCCGCGTCGTTCTTGCGCGTCATTGGCGCAAAGCGTCGGCGGCGGAGCGGACCGAATTCAGCGAGCTGTTTAAAAATTACATCGTCATCGCCTATGCAAGAAGGTTCATACGCTATTCCGGCGAGAGACTTGATGTCGGTAAGGTTTTCACCAAAGGCACGACGCAAGCCCATGTCGACAGCTTGATTGTGCGGCCAGCTGGGCGGCCCCTGAAAGTGGCTTGGCGGTTGCGGAACCGGGGCGGCCAATGGCGAATTACCGATATCGTTGTCGAAGGTGTCTCAATGGCCCTGACCCAGCGCAGTGAATTTGGCGCCTTCATTCGCCAAGAGGGCGGCAATGTATCGGGCTTGAACGCCAAGCTGCGCAAAATGACCGATCAGGCCGCGCTGCCGAATAAAGTGGTGGCCGAGGCATCGTGACGGCATAAATTCCGGCGTTTTCTTCAAATTTGATCAAAGCCCCCTCACGTGGGGCTTTTTTCATGGGTGGAATGGTTTAATTTGGCTGGGTCGGCCATCAGGTAGTGAACACATGAAACATACGATCTTGGGAAAAACGGGATTAGATGTCAGCGTCGCCGGGCTTGGCGGCGGCGGCGGTGTGCGGCTCGGTCTTTCAAACGGCGCTACCGAAAAAGAAGCGGCGGGCATTGTCCGGCTTGCCTTTGATCTTGGCGTTAATTTTTTCGACACAGCACGCAATTACGGAACCGAAGGCGTTGTTGCGGCGGGCCTTGCCGGCATCCCTCGCGATTATTACGTGATCTCCACAAAACACAGCGTCGATCGGCCCGGCGACCGCTCGGAAATTCCATTGAAAACCGTCCTGGACGGCCTCGATCAATCGCTGAAAGACCTCGGCATCGATTGCATCGATATTTACCAACTGCACGGCATCGATCCTAAAAATTACGACTATGCGGCTGAAGTCATCGTCCCGGCGCTTTTGCGGGAACAGGAAAAGGGCAAATTTCGGTATTTGGGCGCGACCGAGTTTGCGCAGCGGGATTTGGCCCACGAAGCTTTGATCCGGGGTATTGATGCGGGCTCTTTCGCCGTGGTGATGCTGGCCTTTTCCATGGTCAATCAAAACGCGCGGGACCGTTTGTTGCCGGCGGCTATCGGCGCAGATGTCGGGACATTGATAATGTTCGCATCGCGCAATCTGTTTGGGTATCCCGAACGGCTAAGGCGGGAACTTCGCAGCCTTGCCGATAGCGGCGAAATTTCTCTCTCCGCCGGTGAAGCCGAGGAAGCGTTAGATTTTCTTGTATCTGATGGGGCTGCGGAAAACTTGATCGATGCTGCCTATCGCTATGCACGGGACGAGCCGGGCGCCCATGTTGTTTTGTTCGGCACCGGCAATCCCGATCATTTGCGGGCCAATGTAGATTACTTGAACCGCCCGCCGTTGGGCCAAAGCGACCGTGATAAATTGAAACAATTATTTGGCGGTCTTGTCGGTTTTGGGGTCGAGCCGGGCATGAACCACGCCAAGATCGAGGCGGAATTGACGGCGGCGGGGGGCGCGGAATGAGGACCGCGCACAATGATATAAGCCTCAGGAACGCCTTCAGTACCGCTAAGACCGAAGCGGCTGTGGCCTTCAAGAACGATACAATTTACCTTGAAAAGTTCATTGTTGATCCTCGCCACATTGAAGTAC
>JABMOP010000066.1 GCA_013204125.1 Rhodospirillales bacterium
CTTACCGCACCCTTTCACCCTTGCCGACCGACCGCGAACGGCGGATCGGCGGTTTGCTTTCTGTGGCACTTTCCCTAGGGTTGCCCCCGCCGGGTGTTACCCGGCACCGTGTCTCCGTGGAGCCCGGACTTTCCTCCATCCACACCCAAGGGTGCAAACAGCAGCCATCCGACCGTCTGGCCCCTGTACCATAGGCAGAGAAGGCCCGGTGGAAAAGGGTTTTAAATTAAGGCGTTAATCGCCGGCTTTAAGAACGCGGTTGCGGCCTGCATTTTTGGCGCCGAAAAGCGCCTTATCGGCGGCGGCGATCAATGTGGTGACGTCTATAACTGATTTGCCGTCGAGCGCCGCCACGCCGATGCTGATGGTCACATGATTTGCAGCTTCCCCGCTCGCATGTTGGATGCCGAGGGCGGAAATCCCCGAGCGAATTTTTTCAGCCAGATCCATCGCCGGTTCCAGCGCCGTATCTGGTAAAATCACGGCGAATTCTTCGCCGCCAAAGCGGGCAACCAAATCGGAAGGGCGGCGCGAATGATTTTGTATTTCGGCGGCCACCATTTTCAAGCAATCGTCGCCCGCCTGGTGGCCGTGGGTATCGTTGTAATTTTTGAAATTGTCTATATCCAGCATCAACAGGCTGACCGTGTAATCGTTGCGCGCCGCGCGCCGAATTTCTTGATCGAGGAAATCATCAAACCGACGCCGGTTGGCGATCCCGGTTAGCCCATCGATCATCGACATGTTGGAAAGCTGGTCGCGCTGCATTTTTTGCGTCAAATGATTGTTGATGCGGACCTTGACGATTTGCGGAATGATCGGCTTGGAAATGTAATCGATGGCGCCAAGGTCCAGCCCGGTAAATTCGTCCTGGGTTTCTGTTCTTGCGGTCAGAAATACAACCGGGATATCCGCCGTTTCAGGCATGTCTTTCAGCCGCTTGATGGTCTCGTACCCATCTATATCGGGCATACGCACGTCGAGCAGGATTAAATCGGGCATGGTGGCGCACGCAACTTCGATGCCTTCTTTCCCGCCTGAAACACCTTCGATTTGGATTTCACCATTGAAAATAGTTTTCACGATATCGAGCACGATAGGATCATCGTCGATGACCAGTACTGACTGCATTTTGTCCGGCACGCACACCTCGTTACATTGGATTGCACCCCGAATGGGCACGGAACTAAACAGAACTACAACTTATATTGGAATGACATCGCCACAAATCAAACATATGTGAATTTTACCGTTCACAATATTGTTGTTATCCGCAGGGGCTGTTTATCGGGCCGATATCTAGCGGCTTGGTGGGGTCGTGTCGCCGCCGCCCAAAACGCGCTGCATGTGGACCGAATCCACCCATTTTCCGTGCTTAAAGCCGGTCGATGGCAGAAGCCCGGCACGGTCAAAATCGAAGCTCAAATGCAGGCCTAACGGCGGCCCGGCGGTTGTTGGCCGCCTTTTTGCTAAGCTCGGCATTTTTTGCCCAGTGTTCATAAATTGGAAAGGATTCGGACGCTAGGCTTGCCGCTTATTCCCTCCCCCAGGAGTTTATAAAAATGCGCTATGCAGTAAAATACCACGAAGTAACCGGTGAGTGGCTTGTATTTGATATTGGCGAAGGCTTCGAGTTGGTCGGTATGCACCCGAGCGAAGACGAAGCTATGGTTCAGGCGATGAAACTTGAGGAACGTTCTCACCGCCGGGCGAAATGGGCCACTGCACCGATGGCCGAAGCGACGCCGCAGGCAGCTTAAAAGTCGTCGCCGATCAATTTTAAGAGGCTGTTGATAAAAGGGCAGCCATCAGGGCTAGGGTTTCAGCGTCGGCTTTGCCGTCGATGAGCGCCGGGCGAAAATGCCGCTGAAACGCAGCAATTGCAGCCGCCCTATCGCGCGTATCGTATCCCAACTCCGCCATCAATTGATCGGCAGTGTCCTCGGCATCGGCAGCGCCCGCCCGGGCGTTATCGCTTGGCCACATTCCGACCCCGCCGCCGGCCAATGCTTGCCAATCGAAGCGTTCGCCGGGGTCCATCTTGCGGCCGGGCGCGATATCCGAATGGCCGACCACATGACCGGCCGGAATTGAATTGCGGGATACGATATCTGCCGATAACTGGATCAAAGCCGCCATTTGCGCCGCCGGAAAATCGCGATAGCCGAATTCATGACCGGGGTTTTGCAGTTCGATGCCGATAGACCGATCGTTGAGGTCGGACCTGCCCTGCCACATAGAAATTCCGGCGTGCCAGGCGCGCGCGCCTTCTTCGACCAGGTGATAAACCGCGCCATCTTCGTCAATCAGGTAATGGGCGCTTACTTCGGCGGCTGGATCGCACATGCGGGAAAGCGCCTCGACGGCGCTTTTCATGCCGGTATAATGGAGGACCAGCATATCGATCGGCGTATCGGTTGGGCGCGGCCCGAAATTGGGGGATGGATGATCTATGATCTGCATCTTATTGCACCCCTCGCCCCGAAATTAGAGCGCGCGCTCTTTTTCGATCTCGTCATAGGCGGCATTGATGGC
>JABMOP010000067.1 GCA_013204125.1 Rhodospirillales bacterium
ATTTCGATGTCGCCGTAATCTGGGGGTCGAGCCTGCAAAATTTCCTGATGACGTCGTCGGAACCGTTTTTTCTGGACGAGTTGGAAATACCTTATGTCAGCCTCTGGACCGATAATCCGATCAAGCATTTGTTCCTTTTAAAAGACGCCATGACCGACAGTCACAAGGCCCTGTTCGTTGCCGATAGCCGCGTCATCGAACAATTGAAAGCTGAGGGTTTCGAAAATGTATTCTACCTGCCGCCTTGGCATATCGATCCTGATATATTTAAGCCCATGGCTGCGGACCCGGCACTGGAATGCGGCGTCGGTTTTGCCGCTACGGTCAACGGGTATGATGCGGAGCGGGCGAAATGGCGCATGTTCTGGGATTATCACATGAACGCCGCCGCCGATGGTGTGATCGAGCAATTGCACGAGTGCCGCGATCATGTGGATACCTACGACGTCTTGTCAGCCGATTGGGATGCGTGGTCGATGCCATTTTCGCTTATCTCCCACGCCATGTATTTCGAGCAAAAGGCGCTGGTCCGCGAATTGGTGATAGATGCGGTCGAAGGCCGCGATCTGCACATCACCGGGATTGGCAGCGGCCATTCTCATCGGCCCAACATCCACATGCATGAAGGCCGCGCCTGGAATGAGCTTTCGCCGGTTTTTTCATCGACGCGCATCAATCTTAACTGCACCCCCTGGCCGCGGTCCTGTCATCATAGGGTTTTTCAGATCACGGCTTGCAAGGGATTAGCGGTCACAGATTGGCGGGACGACGCGATTGAATTGTACGAGCCCGATCTGGAAGTGGTCTATTTCAAAACCCTTGACGAATTGCCTGAAATCATAGACCGCTACCTCAAATCGCCGAAAGAAGCCGACGAAATTGCGGAAGCAGGCCACAGGCGGTTCTTGGCGCACCACACGGCGGCGCACCGGATGGCGGAATTGAGCCCTATTCTGGGTCAATTGATCTAAAAGGAAGTGTTTGGCGGAATGAAAGCAATGGTTCTAACGGCGCCTTCGGTCATTATCGCCGAAGAGCGCGATATCCCCAAACCCGGTGAAGGCGAAGCCCTGGTGCGCGTTACCCATTCGGGCATTTGCGGCACCGACGGTAAAATTCATTCAGGCGGCATACCGGCGCGCTTGCCGCTGGTCATGGGCCACGAAATCGTCGGCGAAATTGCCGAAGGGGTGGGGCGCGACGGGTCCGGCCCCGGAATGCGCGTTCTGGTCGATCCGGTCATTTATTGCGGGACCTGTTTTCATTGCCTCAATCAGCAAACCCATTTGTGCCCGACCGGCGTCCTGATGGGCCGCGAAATTGATGGCGGTTTCGCCGAATACTGCACCGCGCCGAGCGATCATCTTTATCCCCTCCCGGATGGTATCGACGATTTGGTGGCACCATTAATTCAGGTGCTGACCACTGTGCGTCATGCCTTCACTCTATCCCTCCTTAAACCCGGCGAAGCGGTGGCGGTACTGGGATTGGGCGTGACCGGTCTGATGCAGGTGCAATTGGCCAAGGCTCTTGGCGCATATCCGGTGATCGGCATTTCGCGCAATGAATATAAACGCGGCCTGGCGTTGGAACATGGCGCCGATGCGGTTGCCAGCCACGGCGATGAGGCGAAAGATCTTATCTTGGGCGCCACCGATGGGCGCGGCGCCGATTTGGTGGTCGAAAGCGTCGGCCATCTTTCGATTTTGGCCGAAGCGATGGATCTGGCGCGCACCGGCGGGCGGATCTTGCCGTTCGGCATCTATGCGGGCGATGAAGCGAAGCTCCCTTTTTATGAGCTTTATTTCAAGGAATTGAACGTCATTGCGGCGCGCGCCGCCAGGGCCGAAGATTTCCCGGCCTGTATTGATCTCGTTCAAAGCGGAAGTCTAAATTTGAAACCGCTTATCACCCATACGCTGCCTTTTACCGAATTGGAACAGGCGGTCGCGATGCTCTATGAATCCGGTGACAAGCGCCTGAAAATGATCCTCGAATATTAGTCTTCCAAAACGAAATAACTTGCAAAAACTGTTATATACACTACAAAAACTGCGGTTTATTTCTTTTCTAATTTTATATCTAGACAGCGTTTAACAGGGAGACATAGAAAATGAAAACGGGTCTTATTTCGGCGGTCGCCGCCGTCGGATTATTAGCTTTCGCGAGCGCATCCGCCGACGCGAGAGAATATAAAATCGGCTTTATCGGGCCAATGTCCGGCGGTTCTGCCGAACTTGGTAAGCAGATGGAGAATGGCGCCCGGCTTTACATGAAGCTGCATAAAAGCGAATTGGGCAGCCATACGGTCAATATGATCGTCCGCGATTCAAAACGCCCCGGCGGCCCGATCGCCAAGGCAGCAGCCCAGGAGTTGATCACCCGCGAGAAAGTAGAATTGATCACCGGCCTGATCTATTCGCCAAACGCTATGTCGGTTGCACCCTTGGTCAATAAATCCAAGACGCCGGTTGTGATTATGAATGCGGGCACAGCCTTCATTCCCAATATGTCGCCTTATATGGTGCGGGTGTCCTTCACCATGTGGCAGGCCGGTTTCATCATGGGCGAGCATGCAGCTACCAAGCTTGGCTGCAAGACAGCGGTATCGGGCTACACCAATTATCCTCCGGGGAAAGACAGCATCGCGGCCTTCCGCAAAGGCTTCGAATCCAAGGGCGGCAAAATTGTCGATGAAATTCCCATGGGCAGCCCCGCCGAAGTGCCGGATTTCACGCCTTTCTTCCAACGCACCAAGAGCAAGAACCCCGGTTGCCTTTATGTCTTCGTGCCCGCCGGTAACCATGCATCGGCCGTCGCCAAGACCTATCAAGCTTTGGACATGCGCAAAGCCGGTATCCAACTCGTCGGTCCCGGCGATATCACGCAGGATACGCAACTCCAAGCCATGGGCTCTGCGGCTGAAGGTGTTGTCACGGCGCATCATTACCACATGTTCCTAGATACGCCTGAGAACAACGCCTTTGTGAAAGCTTGGAAAGCC
>JABMOP010000068.1 GCA_013204125.1 Rhodospirillales bacterium
ATGAAAATGTTCGTGGTGAAGACGTTTTCGTAATCCAGTCCACGTCGTTTCCGGCGAACGATAATTTGATGGAGCTTCTGGTCACTCTGGATGCGCTCCGGCGCGGCTCGGCTAGGCGCATTACCGCCGTTTTGCCTTATTTCGGTTATGCCCGCCAAGATCGCAAATCGGGCCCAAGGACACCGATTTCGGCCAAGCTGGTTGCCAATCTGATCACCGAAGCCGGCGCTGACAGGGTGCTTACCCTTGATCTTCACGCCGGCCAAATCCAAGGCTTTTTTGATATCCCAGTGGACAATCTTTATGCCGAGCCGGTGTTTTCCAAGGATATTTCCGCTCGCTACAACGGCGAAGAGCTGATGGTCGTCTCGCCCGATGTCGGCGGCGTCTTTCGCGCCCGCTCGATTGCGAAAAATCTCGATGCTGATTTGGCGATCATTGATAAACGGCGGGAGCGGGCGGGCGAGTCCGAAGTCATGAATATCATCGGTGAGGTGGCAAAACGTCACTGCATTTTGGTTGACGATATTATCGATTCGGCAGGCACTCTCTGCAATGCATCGACCGCCTTGATGGAAGCCGGCGCCGCCTCGGTTTCCGCGTTCGTGACCCACGGCGTGTTGTCCGGCGGCGCCGTGGCGCGGGTGACAGCTTCGCCGATGGAAAGGCTGGTCACTACGGACAGCATCCTGGCCACCGAGGCCGTCAGCACCGCCCACAACATCGATCAATTGACGGTGGCGCCTCTGATCGCCGAGGCCATGCACCGTATTTCCGACGAGCGTTCGGTCTCGTCTTTGTTTGACTGATCGGCAATTAGCCACTAAACGATGCTTCTTCTGACCGCTGGCACCCCTGGAGGCTGGCGGGATTCTATTTTTGGAGACTGGATTATGGCTGAAATAGCAACCATGTCCGCCGAAATTCGCGAGGGAACCGGCAAGGGGGTGGCCCGCGCGCATCGCCGTATGGGGCGAGTACCGGCGGTAATATACGGCAACAAAATCGATCCCCTTTTGATTTCCCTTGATGCGAAGCAATTGGGCATCATGTCCAACGATGCGCGTTTTTTCATTCAAGTGGTGGATGTCAACGTCGGCGGCGAAATACAACAAGTTCTGCCGAGAGACGTGCAACTTCACCCGGTGACCGACCGACCTCTGCATGTGGACTTTCTGAGGTTTAACGAAAAAACCCGGGTTGTGGCCTCGGTGCCGGTTTCGTTCAAGAACCATGAAGAATCGCCCGGCCTTGCGAGGGGCGGCGTCTTGAACATCGTCCGCCGTGAAGTTGAACTTATGTGCTCGCCCTTGTCGATCCCGCAGGATTTGGAGTTCGATCTGACTGGCTTGGAAATTGGCGATTCGATCCATATCCACGCCATTCATTTGCCAAGCGGTGTAGAACCATTGACCGATCGCGATTTCACCGTCGCCACCGTCGCCGCGCCGACAGTGATGACGGTTGAAGATGACACGCCAGGCGTCGAAGGTGCAGAGGGCGAAGAGGGCGAAGTGGGCGTCAAGACCGAAGCCGAAGACGCTGGCGAAGAATCCGGCGATTCTGATGATTCTGACGATTAGGCAATCGGCCGTCCGCTTTATTAGGTAGCATTCGTCTTTCCGGAGGCATCCACCATGTTCATTTTGGTTGGATTGGGTAATCCCGGGTCCAAATATTCGGGTAACCGCCACAATGTAGGGTTCATGGCGGTGGACGCCATCCATGCGCGCTATGGCTTTTCCGCTTATCGCAAGAAATTCGAAAGCGAAGCCGCCGACGGCGAAATCGACGACCGGCGCGTGCTGATCATGAAGCCGACCACATTTATGAACGAGTCTGGTCGCGCTGTCGGCGCGGCGCTCCGATTTTATAAAGAGGAAATGTCTTCGGTGATCGTACTTCATGACGAACTCGACCTAAGCCTCGGTAAAATCCGCTTGAAGCTCGGCGGCAGCGCTGCCGGGCATAACGGGCTCAAAAGTATTGCCCAACATATCGGCGCCGATTTCCGCCGCTTGCGCATCGGCATCGGCCATCCCGGCGATAAAAATCTGGTGACCGGCCATGTGTTAAGCGATTTCTCAAAATCCGATTTGGATTGGGTGGAACGCATAGCCGATGCCATCGCCGAAGCGTCGCCAATTTTATTGGACGGCGACGACGGCGCCTTTACCAACCGGGTGGCAGCGATCCTCAATCCCCCGGCCAATTCCAAACCCAAAGGCGAAGCGCCGGAGACTAAGGACTGATGGGATTTAAGTGCGGCATCGTCGGCTTGCCCAATGTCGGCAAATCGACCCTGTTCAACGCGCTTACGGAAACGGCGGCGGCGGAAACCGCCAATTACCCGTTTTGCACCATCGAGCCCAATGTCGGCCGGGTGGTGGTGCCCGATGAGCGCTTGGACCGGCTTGCCGAAATCGCGTCTTCCAAAACCGTGGTGCCGACCTATCTGGAAATTGTCGATATTGCCGGCTTGGTCAAAGGCGCCAGTAAAGGCGAAGGCCTCGGCAATCAGTTTCTCGGCAATATCCGCGAAGTCGATGCGATCTTGCATATCCTGCGCTGCTTCGACGACGACGATATCGTCCATACCGGCGCCGTCGATCCGATCGGCGATATTGATACCATTGAGACCGAGTTGATGCTCGCAGATCTCGAAAGCTTGGAAAAACGCACCGAAGCCCTGGTCAAGAAAGCGCGCGGACTGGATAAGGAAGCGCAAGCTAATCTGGACCTCGCCGAACGGGTGTTGGAGGGATTGCGGGCGGGCCGCCCGGCGCGCGACACCAAAATTTCCGCCGACGAGAAAAATTCTTTCCAGATGCTGCAATTGCTGTCTTCCAAACCGGTGCTCTATGTCTGCAATGTCGAAGAAGACAACGCCGCCGACGGCAACGAATATTCGGACCGCGTTGCCGAGTTTGCGAAAAATACCGGCGCCGGCTGCGTCGTTATTTCCGCCAAGATCGAAGCCGAAGTGGCGCAATTGGCCGATGCCGAAGAGCGCGCCGAGTTCTTAAGCGCCCTCGGCCTTGTCGAGACCGGCTTGGCGCGCCTCATCCGGGCGGGCTACGAGCTTTTGGGCCTGATCACTTTCTTAACAGCCGGTCCCAAAGAAGCCCGCGCCTGGACCATCCCCGCCGGCACCAAGGCGGCGCAGGCGGCGGGCACAATCCACACCGATTTCGAACGCGGCTTCATCGCTTCGGAAACCATTTCCTATGACGATTATGTCACCTTGGGCGGCGAGCAAGCGGCCAAGGACGCCGGTAAGATGCGCCAGGAAGGCCGCGGCTACGTGGTCCAGGACGGCGATGTGGTCTTGTTCCGCTTCAACGTCTAGGCGCGCGGCCCGATCGGTGCGACATATTTGCGCGTTTCAGAGCATATGCATTTGTGTGCATTTATGTGCATTTATGTGCTTTCTGAGCGCACCGGCGCGTGTTTATTAACTTTATTTACAATTCCAAAAACAGCATCGAAGATTATAGAACAAAAAGCGAACAATTGCAAGTATTTTGTTAAAATAGGCCATTTTTGCATGAGGTAATTTTGCCCGTTCAGTCCCGCCGGAACGGCGCGAAATACCCGATTAGCCCGTCAAGCTATTGACAACAGCCGGTTTCAATCTACATTTCCCCGATACGTGTTGCATTCGATTTGTGTTACCGAGAAAACCGGCGCGCCCGATTAACTTAGTTATCCCCTGACAATGTGAACGTTGAACGACCGCGCATCGCATGGTGTGAAGCGCATATTGATACTTAGTTAGAGGACTTAACTATGACGACTGGTACTGTAAAATGGTTCAACCCTGCCAAGGG
>JABMOP010000069.1 GCA_013204125.1 Rhodospirillales bacterium
ATATGGAAGCCTACGATTATATGTTGCGCGGACGCGATCTTTTGCAACGGTTCACGCCGGATGATTCGCGCGAAGCCATCATCATGTTCGAAAAATCCATTGCGCTCGATCCGAATTTCGCCGCGCCCCTTGGGGAATGTGCGATCACGATGTTCAATCAATATTTCAGCGGTTGGGATAATGCGGGCCCGGAAATTTTCGAAAAGGGCCAGCAACTGTTGGCCAGAGCGGTGAAGCTTGATCCTGAGGATTCCAATGCGCAGCGTGTTTTGGCGATCGGTAGATTGTGGTCGCGTGACCTCGATGGGGCTTTGGCAGCCGCCGATAGGTCGATTTCTCTGGATCCCAATAACGCCGCTGCCCTGGCGGCGCGCGGAAATATCTTGGGGTACGCCGGACGGCATGATGAGGCGATTGAAAATTTAACCGATGCCATACGTCTCGATCCCCACCATTTTCCTATCTGGCTGTATTTCCTTGCCCATTCGCATGTGCTTAAAGGTGAATTCGGTACCGCCGCGCATTTGTTGCAGCAGCGCATCAGGCGCGACCCGGACACGGATATTTCAAGGGCTCTCTTAGCCTCCTGTTACGGTCTTTTGGGCCGGGCGGAGGAAGCGCGCGAAATGTGGGACGAAATGCTGAATATTAACCCCGATTACTCCCTCGCACAGAAAGCGCGGGTTCTGCCTTACAAAAACCCAGCCGATTGGGACTTCATCGTCGATGGGCTGAGAAAGGCCGGGATTGTTAAAGAGGAGACCGAAGAATAATCATGCCTCAACTCCAAATTCCCTTCCGCGCCGAACAGATCGGCAGCTTGATCCGGCCGGAAAATTTATTGATCGCCAGGCGCGACCATGCGGCCGGCACTTTGGACGCCGCTGGCTTGGCCATAGCCGAAGACGATGCCATCGAAGATGCGGTCCAGCGCCAGGAAGAAATTGGCCTTAAAGTCGTCAGCGACGGCGAATTTCGGCGCGGCGTCTATTCCGACAGCTTTACATCGCGCGCGCTTGCCGGCGTCGAAATCCAATTGAGCGAAGATACCGGCTGGTCGGCGTCGCAATCCCACGGCCACCGGATGGCGCGTCGGGTGCCGTGCGTCACCGCGCCGATTGAATGGAAAGGCTCGCCCAATGTGGCGGAATTCGAATTCTTAAATTCCGTCACTAGCGCCCTACCCAAAATGACATTGCCGGGGCCTGCCTTTATTCATTACCGCGCCGGGCGCGCCAATATCAGCGAAAAGGTCTATCCCGATCTGGACGAATTTTGGTCCGATCTGGCCAATGCCTACGCCAAGGAAATGCAGGCCTTGGCCGATGCCGGCTGCACCTATTTGCAGATCGACGAAACGGCGCTCATTAAATTAGGTGATGCGCGGGTTCGGGAATTGCTGGGAGAACGCGGCGATAATTGGCAGGATTTATTGGGCGTCTATACGGATGCGGTCAACGCCGTGGTAGCCCGCGCGCCGGACGATCTGCAGGTGGTCATGCATATTTGCCGCTCCTCCGATCCCAACTGGCAGGCGGATGCGGGCTATGATGTGATTGCCGATGCGCTTTTTAACCGGATCATTATCGATGGTTATCTCTTGGAATACGAAGGGCCGCGCTCCGGCGATTTTGAACCCCTCCGCTTCTGTCCGCCGGAAAAACGCGTCATCTTGGGTCTGGTTTCGACCTTGGACAGCCAAGTGGAAACGGCGGATTTCCTGAAATCCCGCATCGACGACGCGGCCAAGCATATCGACATCGGCCAATTGGGATTGAGCCCGAGATGCGGTTTTGCAACTTCCGCCGACCATCAAGTCACCATCGGCGAAGACGCCCAATGGGCCAAGCTCGCCCGCATCGTCGAAGTCGCCGAAGATGTGTGGGGCTAGGAAAGAGACAATATGACGGAACGCACCAAATCACCGCCGCCGGATCGCAGCCCCAAAGCACCGGCCATGCCGGTGCCGCCCGGCGCCTGTGATTGTCATTTCCATTTCGTCGGACCGCAGGACCGGTTTCCCATTCGCGCCTCCTCGCCGGTGGAATTTGAAGACTGCACGATGGATGATTATTTGGAGCTTCAAGGCGCGCTCGGATTATCGCGCGGCGTTTTGGTGCATGGTTTCATGCAGCCGCCGTCTTATGAATACATGCTGCACGCTTTGCTGCGCGAACCCGATCGCTTGCGCGGCGTTGCCTATCCTTCAATAAATATCACCGATCAGGAAATTGAAATCCTCAGCCGCGCAGGCGTTGTCGGCCAACGCTATAATTTCAGAAACACGCCGCAATTGCCGATGAAGCATGTGGAACGATTGATCGAAGCCGGTTGGCACGCGCAGTTTCTTTATCGCGGCTCCGAAGAATGTGAAGCCTGGGCCGATGAGATTAGAAAAACCCCCGGCACCATCGTCATCGACCATATGGGGTTTCCCGAACCGCAGGGCGGATTGGAAAGCCCGGCCTATAAATTCTTGATGGAAATGATGGAAAGCGGGCGTTGTTGGGCCAAATTATCGCAGCGGTTTTCGACGGAAAAAACCATGCCGTTTGCCGATGC
>JABMOP010000007.1 GCA_013204125.1 Rhodospirillales bacterium
CTGTTGGACCTTCGTTGCGGCCGGAATAAACAGCAGACGGGCAAACAAAACGCCATAAAGCGTAGTGATCAAGGCGACCGACAATGCCGGCCCTAAGGCCGTTGGGTCTTCCAAATTACCAAGCATGATGATCAGCCCGATCAGTGTTCCAATCATGCCGAATGCCGGGGCAGCGCCGCCCATGGCTCTTAAAATAGTGGCCTGAATAGTGTTGCGCCCGAATGTGGTTTCGATGGTCGTGGTTAAAATTTCGCGGACTTCTTGGCCGGTGTATCCGGCAACGACCATGTCGACGCCAAAGGCCAGGAATTTATCGGTATTTTTTAACTTTCCAGTTTCTGATTCCAACGCCGGAAGGCCGGATTTTTGAACCGTGTAGCCCCAGCGTATAACGCGGCCGACTTCGGCTTTCAAAAGATTGCGGTTGATCGCCGGGGCCGTATAAATTTTGTAAATGGATTTCAGCGACAAAATTACGTATCGCGCTTCATAAGAGACAAAAGTCGCTGCCGTTGTGCCGCCAAGAACCATGATGACGCTGGGTATGTCGATGAAGGCGAGAAAATTATTGGTGCTCATCAAGATGGCGCCGATGAACAGCCCAATCCCACCAATGATGCCTACGATAGTGCCAATCGACATATTTTACCCCAATTTCGACCGGATTCACGGGAATATATTAAATCTCTGCGCAATTGGTTTACAAATTGTTTCGAGATAAAAATTTGCAGTGAAAATCCATATCAACGTTCGCGGAAGGCTTCGGCTTTCATTTTCAATACCGGCTTAATGAGGAAATCGATAACCGTCTTGCTGCCGGTGTGGATATCGACCACGGCCTGCATTCCAGGCGTGATCGGTAGCTCCCCTTCATGCTTGCCAAGATAAGTCTTATCGGTCTCGATCTGAACTTCGAAATAGGGGCCGATTTGGGGGTCTTCTGTAACGTCGGCGGCAACCAAGGATACGCGGCCATCAAGCGCGCCATAGCGCACGAAGTCGTAGGTTGATATTTTAACTCGTGCCGGCTGCCCTTCGGTGACAAAGCCGCGATCAATTGGATTGAGTTTGGCATTAATAATCAACTTGTCGCCGGTGGGTACGATTTCCATGATTGCTTCGCCCGATTTGACAACCCCGCCAATGGTCGAATAGCGCATGTTTTTGACGATCCCGTTGATCGGGCTTTTGATCTCCAACCTGGCGCCACGTTCTCCGGCGGCTGAAATTTCCTCTTGGATTGTGGCGATCTTTTCTTCGACGGCGCCTAACTCGGACTGAGCTTCGCGTTTAAATCTATCCAAGGTTTCCCGGCGCCGCGATTTGGCTTCTTTGACGGTTGATTCGGTGCGCGGAATGCTGGCTTCCAGGCCGGAAATTTTGGACTTCAGGTCTTCCACTTCAGCTTCTAATTTTAAGTGCTCATCTCGAGGGACCAATTGTTGCTTCAGTAAATCGGCCGAATCGGCAAGGCGCTGGTTGGCTAATTTAAGGTTCCTCAATGTCGATTTGCGGTTTGAATTCAGCTCCCGCACTTCTAATTCTCGCTGATGGATCTGATTTTCGAGAACACTCAGAGTGGTTGTCAATTCCCGCTTTCTCGCATCGAACGTGCTTTTTTGGGTGGCGACCAATTTGGGCAGCTCGCTTTTGATGGTCTGAGGGAAATTGGGCTCGCCGCCATTTGCTTCAGCGTCGAGCCGTGCTTTGAGTGCCATTTGGCTATATAGCCGAACCTGCAATTCCTCTTTTTTCAATCCCGAAGATGCAACGTCCAACTGCAACAGCGGTTGATCGCTCTTAACCAATTGGCCCTCTTTGACAAAAATGCTTTTGATGATGCCGCCTTCCAGATGCTGGATGACTTTCAAAGCGCCTAGCGGAACCACTGTTCCTTGAGCGACCGTCACTTCATCAAGTTCGGCGAAAAATGACCAAGTCAGTCCTCCGGCCATAAGCAACATGATCATCCAGGCGATCGGCCGCCAACTCGGCAGGGGGTGGCTCTTTACAAGCTCATCTAAGCGGTCGGTCTTTCTCTCCATAATTTGTTCTTCGCTCATGCGCCGCCACCTTGCTTCTCTTTCGGCGCAATTGTGGGTGCCGCCGGGGCGGCAGGCGCTAAGGACGCTGCGGGCGATGCGGGCGCCGCAGATGCCGGGCCGGCAGGTGCGGCGGCGCCGGGTTTCGGCTGTTCTGGGCTACTCGGCGCTTGTTGTTTGGAGCTGCCGAACAGACGCGGCAGAATATCTTTGGCCGGACCGGCCAAGGCGATTTTGCCTTTGTCGAGGGCAATCAAGTTATCACAGCCTTGAAGCAGAACCGGACTGTGCGTAACCAAAATGACCGTATGGTCCTTGGCTAAATCTTTCAAAGTGGTGCGCAATTCTTCCTCGGCTTGACGGTCGAGGCTGCCCGATGGCTCGTCCAGTAAAAGGACCGCCGGATTGCCGACGAGCGCGCGCGCAATCGAAATTCGTTGCCGTTGTCCGCCGGACAAACGTTGCCCGGCTTCGCCAATCTCGGTGCCGTACCCGTCTGGCAGATCAATAATAAAGCGGTGAACACCCGCTGCTTCTGCGGCATGAATTATCTGATCATCGGTGGCGTCCGGATTTCCAAATACAATATTATCGCGGACGGAGCCGGCAAATAGCACCGTTTCCTGTGGCACGTAGCCGATCCAATTCACCAATTGATTGCGGCTGAATTGAGCAATATCGGCGCCGTCCAGAAGGACGCGGCCACTTTTCGGCCGGTACAGACCCTGCATCATTTTAATCAACGTCGTCTTGCCGCACCCATTGCGCCCGACAATTGCGTGCAAACCACCGGGGCGGATGCCGATCTTGACGCCGTCGACCACATTCGGGCCATCGTCCGTATAGCTGAAGACAACATCCTCAATCACAACTTCGCCGGTTGGGCGGTCGATTTTGATTTCTTCTTCCATGCGATCAGATTCCATGGAAAACACTTCCCCGAGCCGTTCCACGGCTTGCCCGAAGGACGAATAAACGCGCCACGTGCTAACCAATTGATTGAGCGGCCCTAAAAGCCGCCCGCTCAGCATATTGGTGGCGATCAAAGCACCCATGGTGAGTTCTTGGTTGATGATCGAAATAGCCCCGACCGTTGTCAGACCAACCGTGGTGACCATCGAAAGAATTCCACCGACATTGGAGAACACGTCGGTTTTGCTGCCGCGGCTGGATGAGTGTTCGATATTTTCGGCGTGCGCGTCAATCCACATCGGGCGCATGGCGCGCTCCAATCCCAGCGCCTTGATCGTGGTGCGCCCATTGATCATTTCACCGACCAGCGAGTCGCGCGACTGGGTTGATCCGCGTTCCTCCCTGCTCGCCGTTGTCATTATCGCGGAAGATCGCCAAGCGATCACCATGTAGAGCACCCAGATAACGCCAAGGACCGGAACAAGGGGTTTGGCAATAACGAAGATCAGGGCGAAGAATATAATCGTGAATGGTAAATCTGCGAGAAGAATAGCCGGCGGACCCGACAACGTATTGCGGATCATGTCCACATCTCTGAATAAAGATTGCCAGTATCCCGATGGTCTGCTTTCCAAAAATTGAAGCGGCAGCGAAGTGATTTTATCGAACAGCTTGCGGCCGATTTCCACATCCAGGCGCAAGGCGACCCGTTGCATGACCCGCGATCTGGAATGGCGGATGATGTAGTCGAACATGATTACGATGGCGACACCGATGACCAGACCCCAAAGGGTAGAGATGCCGGAACTGAAAATAACGCGATCATAAACCTGAAGCGTGAATACCGGGACGACAAGGGCGATCAAGTTGATGAATACGGACATCATCAGCATTTCCGTAAACACTTTGCGAAGTGGCCTGAGGAACGGACCTATCCAGGATTTGTCGGATTTGGCTTCCGCCATATTGTTTGGTTCCTAAAAGGTTCCTAAAGAGAGCTTTGTTGGTGAGCAGAAAAGCGCGTTCGCCAACTTAAGTCCATAAGTAATTATACGTTATACGGCCATTGTCACTGCGAAAGCTTTAATACTAATATAACTTGACGCGCATTGATTGGACCGGTGTATTAAGACTGATTCATAACGGTTTTTTGACTTATCGGAGACAATAATGGGCGACGGCGAGCAAGATGCAGTAAATCCGCCATCTTGTGCCGGCTGTTTAATTTTGCAGCACCCCCCTCGATTGTCCGCCTTTGGGCACGAATCAATCCGGTCGGGTTTGGCAGGGGCTACGCGCAATGTTTAAGGTGGGCAAGGTTCGCTGGGTGGCGTTGGTTCTCCTCGCGGCATTCATAGGCTTTCGCGTTTGGAATCCCGGACCGCTGGATACCGTCCGCCTTAAGATTTTTGATTTTTACCAACAGACCAAGCCGCGCACGCTCCTCCCCGACAGCCCCGTGGTGATTATCGATCTGGACGAGGAAAGTCTTAAAGAAGTGGGGCAATGGCCGTGGCCGCGCAATTTGGTCGCCCAAATGGTCGCTAACCTGTTCAACTTGGGCGTCGGCGTGGTTGGATTTGACGTTCTCTTTCCTGAACCCGACCGTATGAATGGGGAAAATGTGGTCACCAGCATGGTTGGGCTGGACGATGCCACCAAAGCCAAGCTGATTTCGCTGACCAGCAATGATGTAATTTTCGGAGATATTATCAAACAGGCAAAACGTGTTGTCGTCGGCCAAGCGCTTCTCCCGTTCGAACGTAAATACGAAGACCGCAAGCCGCTCAGGTCCAGAGTTTTCGAACGGGCGATGAAAAATTCCCCCAAGCCGCAAGAGTGGGTGCCAAAAGCTGCAGGGTTGCTCCGAAACGTGATTCAGGTGGAAAATTCAGCCGCTGGGCATGGGCTCCTTTCGTTGCAACCGGAACCCGATGGAATTGTGCGCCGTGTGCCGGCGTTTTTCCGCTATGAAAATCGCCTTTATCCGACCTTGGCCATCGAAATGATGCGCCTAGCCACGGGCCGTTCCGGCGTTGTTGCCAAGGGAAATCAATCGGGAATTTTCGATGTCACGATCGGGCCGAGGAAACGCTTTTTGGTAAGCAAATCGCTGCTCACCGATAATTCCATAGAGAAGTTACCGTTCGATCCAGCCTTTAACCGGTTGACTTACGCTATTGTCAGCGATGGTGCGGGCGGTGATTTGCTGGTGAACCGCGCGGCGTTGGGAAAGGTCAAAATTCAGCGCTATAAAAAGGAATTTGACCAAGAAAATTTCACCACACTGGAACTGCCTGACGTAAAAGCGGCCACCGACCGCGTCGGCAGGATGTGGCCATATTTCAGCGTTCGCGACGAGAAAAAATATATATCGGCGAAAGACGTTCTTTCCGGCGTCGTGGAGCGTGAAAAGATTGCCGGCAAATTGGCCATTATCGGAACATCCGCGTCGGGGCTGCTTGATATAAAAACCGTGCCGACAGAACGCTTTATTCCCGGGGTCGAGGTTCACGCCCAACTGATAGAATCTGTCCTCACCAATCAGTTTTTGAGCCGTCCAAATTTCGCCGATGCGGCCGAAATGGCAATTGCATTGGTTGCCGGAATTATCATTATCGTTCTCGTTCCCTGGATCGGCGCCAAATGGACATTGGTGTTTTTTCTGGCGGTTGTCGCCGGCGCCGGCGGCACATCGTGGTATCTGTTTGATCAGGAACGGGTGTTGATCGACGCCGCATACGGCATATTTTCGATTTTCATAATTTACGTCACCATGACATATTTGGCCTATACCTCAGAAGCAGCGCAGCGCCGCCAGACGCGGGATGCGTTTTCAAAATACCTTTCGCCGGCCATGGTTGAAGCCGTGGTTGCGGATCCAAAATTGCTGACTCTCGGCGGCGCCAAGCGCGACATGACGCTTTTATTCTGCGACGTGCGCGGATTTACCAGCATTTCGGAATTGTTCGACGCCGAAGGATTGACGGTTCTCATCAACAAATTGCTGACCCCGCTCACGGATATCATTATCGAACATAAGGGAACCATCGATAAATATATGGGTGATTGCGTCATGGCATTTTGGAACGCGCCGTTGGACGACGAGAAGCATGCCGAGGATGGTTGCCGTGCAGCACTTGAAATGGTCGCCGCCATGGCGCCCCTGAACCAGCGCTTGGAACAGGAAGCCAAAGAAGAAGGGCGCAAGCATCTGGATCTTAAAGTGGGGCTCGGTCTAAATTCGGGCGAGGCCGTGGTCGGCAATATGGGCACCGCCCAGCGCATGGATTATTCGGTGCTCGGCGATACGGTTAATACGGCGGCGCGCCTGGAAGGCCAGTCGAAGACCTATGGGGTCGATATTGTTCTTGGGCCAAATACGTGCGCAGAAATTCCGGATTTTGCAACCATCGAGCTGGATTTAATTCAGGTAAAAGGGAAGACCGTCGGGCTGCAGGTATTTGCGCTGATGGGAGATGAACAATTGGCCGGAGATCCCGCCTTCATAAAAATGAAGGAAACCGTCGATGCTTTAATCGCCGCCTACCGCGCCCAGGAATGGGACAAGGCCAAAGATATAGCCCAGGAACTGCGCATTGTTGGCGCGCCCTTCAAGCTGGACGTTTTTTGTGATCTTTATGAAGCGCGCATCCACGCCTATGAGATCGACCCGCCGCCGGAAGACTGGGACGGCGTGTTCATCGCAACGACTAAATAGACGCGCGGCCGGCAAATCCAACCGGTCACTGCTGCAAGGTATCGCCCGCGCCTTTCGAAGCCTGCTCTAATTCTGCGATATTCAAACGCCCTATGGCCAGCATCAGGCGGTAAACGGATTCGCGCTCATCGAATGACGCACTGGCATAATTAATGCGGGCATTGGAGACTTCGCTTTCTGCATCGAGCACGTTTATGACCGTCTCCTTGCCCGCAGAGCGCAATTTTTTACGGGATTCAAACACCTCCGAAGCAATGTTCACGGCGTTTTCCAATAAAATGAGCCGCTGGCGGGCGGTTTTTAGGTTTTGCCAGGCCAAGCGTACCGTCTCTACCGTTTTGCGGACCGCAGAATCATAATTATCGCGGCTGGCGGAATAACTATATGCCGCCTGTGCAATGGTTGCCCTCGAAATCAGTCCGGAAAAAATATCCCAATTTGCCTGCAACAGAACCGAATAGTCGCGGCGCGTTCCGATGGTGCCTCCATTGTGCACTTCGTAATTCCAGGCGCTGACCAAATTCACCGTCGGGTATAAGCCTGACCGCGCCGATGTTCGCCGCTCCCGTGCCGCTGCCACTTGGCGGTCGCTGTTGAGAACGGCGGGATTTTCGGTCAAGGCGATATCGATGGCCGATTCCAAATTGTCTGGAATTAATTCGGCAGCGGGCATGGGCGCGACCATATTATCGATCTCAGGGGCGATGTTGTAGACTTGGATATAACGTGAAAAAGAATCTTCCAACGCACCTTCGAAGCGAACCAGGCGTTCTTTAGCCAGTTGCAATCGAGACTTGGCTTGCAAAACATCAACCGCAATTCCGGAGCCTTTCTGCACCCGCTCGTCTTCCAAATTGAGTTGGATTTGTATTGTCTCCTCGTTCTGCGATCCAAGCTCGACCAATTGATTTTGCCGCAATATATCTACGTAGGCGGAAATACCCTCCATCATGATGGTTTGCGTCGTGGTGGAAAGCATTGCCTCGCTGACTAATTTGTCGAAATGGGCTGCTTTGGCCGCTGATGTTGACGCAAATCCATCAAATATATTTTGGGTCATGGTTACCGTCGTCTTCTGCTTGGTACGGCTCGAAATTTTACCGTCGCCGGTCAGTCGCTCCGAGGGATTATCGATGCGTTCGCCGCCGTAATCGCTCGTTACATTTACTTTCGGAAGAAATTCGGCGGTGGCCACGTTTATGACTTCGCGGCTGGACGCTAGAGATTTGGTCGCCGCCTTAATCTGCGGGTGGTTATAGACCAATTGCGCAAACGCGTCCTGCAGATTGAGC